>JACQCV010000005.1 GCA_016201465.1 Candidatus Vogelbacteria bacterium
ACTAATCTTCAAATCTAGTGGTTTAAGATTATTTAAAAAATCATGAATAACCACACCGTCACGCGAAGAGATCACACCAATATTTGAAACAAAACTTTTCAATTCTCTCTTTCGTGCGAAGAGTCCCTCAAGTTCCAGCTTCTTCAAAAGTAATTGATACACTTTCTTGAGTGACCCCTCACCCACTGGCTCTATCCGATCAACCCAAAGACTAAAACTGCCATACGACTTCGTGATTCTAGGCGTCCCCGAAATTTTGACCTCCATACCATCCTCGATCTCGATACCAACCCGCTTAAAATCCCAAATACCCATGACACATTTCAAAATAGCCTTTTCTTCCCTGTCCAAAAGCGAAAACGAAACCCACTTGTTAGAGATCTTAAATTCACTTATCTCTCCCACAATATTTGGCCGCCCCGAAGCAAGCACGAAATTAACACTGTCCAAAAACTGACTAACCGTCAAAACCATTTCATTGTTCTTCTCTAGGTCCATGCGTACTATTCATTCTAACAAAAAACTTGGCATCAAAAAAGCCGTTCGATAAATACCGAACAGCGACACTTTTTCTTATTATCTCACATCGGGATATACCCACACCGAACGCAAACAAAGAGGCTATATTTACAGGCATATTCTAAGTCTGGGAAAGTAAAATGAATATCATGGCCCAACACGCGACATACTAATCTTCGAAAAGTATTCATTACTATTTCTCCTCTTCAGGAATTTCAAACGACGCTCGAGCCCAGTAGGTGCCGCCATCTGACTGGCCAGTGTTCTCAATGCGAACGTTCTTGAAGCCTTCTTCGATAAGCAACTTTCGAGCAGCATTCTTCTGCGCAGTGAATACAGCTTCCTCTGTATGACCGAAACCAACTGATAATTCTATGCAATCAAGATCACAACCTGCCTCCAAACTTTTCGCCAAATCAAGAGTCTTTTGCCGAATATCTGCTCTAACTTCAGATTCCGCAGATCTAATTATCTGTTGAGTTCTCTCTTGATCAGACAAATTCCTTTTCCTCAGACCCTCTTTCTTAGCAGATCTCAATATACCATAGAGCGTAGGACTTCCTCCGAACGACATGACTTCTCCTTATTTCCTAATACTTATACCATCCCCTTACACCTGCCGCCGGCATGCAGTTACTTACTTCAAACACTTTTTACACGGGCCGCAGCGAATTCGTTCACTCTGGCCAAAAAAGTCTGCCGGGCAAACCATCTGCCTCTGCTTCTTTGTAATCTTTTGCCACCAATCAGCAGTACGCGGATGTTCGAGGTCTCTACCGCGAAGTTCGTGATTGGGAAACAAAACCGACCCTTCCGGCAGATCGTCTGGCACTTCGCCATCGACTGTAAGATAGCACATTCGCAAATTGTAAGCATAATGATAGACTACCGCCTCGCTCCAATTGTCCTTGTCTACAGAAAGATTCAGAACAAGATTTTGAACATCAAGAAGTGGCTCAATGTACTCGAAGGATCTCGTATAGATCCAATGGGCAACATCCGGCGTCTTCTCACACACCCTACGAATAAATTCTGCGTGCTTAGTAGAAGTTATGTCACCTGAAACATGCCACCTGAATCCGCCGAGGCAATTCTCGTTAATGTATTTCGCAAATGCATCAACCACCAGCGCGGTAAGAATCTCATCAGCGAGAACTATCTTAAACACCCCGCTATTCAACACATACCTGTCGTGAACCTCTTGCTCCTTCTTCTCAAGCTTGTGCACGTAACAGATACTCTTACATGTGGCAGTGGCGAAAGGGCAGTCTACAACCTGCACAAGAGAAAAAGAGTTCGCAACAGGACGAGTAAAGTTACCGTTACTCCGTGTCACCTTCCCATTACCATCAAACCAAATTGTAATTATCCCCCCGTCTAGTTTCTTGATATCTATACTTGCTAAAGCAAAAATCGTTTTTTCCATAGCTCCTCCTATTTCAAAGATCAAAGATGATTTAAACTAACACAAAATATATCTGGCCACAAGCCAGAACCAGGGAGCTCGACCATAGAGTAGTTTGGCTTTTGTGGTCAAATAAGTTATATTAATTGGTACTTGGGAGTTTAGTTAAGTGGTATAACTGCGGTCTCCAAAACCGCCGTCGGGGGTTCGATTCCCTCAACTCCCGCTAAGTGAGCCTAGCGAACATGCGGTAGTTGAGTAAGCCAACCGCTTGGCTTGCGTAGGGAATTGAAAGACTTTTCGTTATCTGCGAAGCAGATCGAAAAGTACCCGCGCCCGTAGGGAGAGATTCCCCTAGTAAAATATCCAATTGAGATACTGTTCATGTAATGAAAGATTCCCCAACTCTGTTATAATACACTCATGCTCTCAAACCCATACAAAATAGTTGGCGCCATTGGACTCACACTGATTACAGCAGGAATTCTAATTAAAGATAGAAAAAAAGAAGATCTCTTGTATATCTTAGGTGGCTTACTTCTTGAGATTTATAGCATCTATATCAAGGATACGTTGTTTATAACTCTCCAAATCATTTTTACGATCTCAGCAATTTACGACTATACAAAATCAAAAAACTCTGCTAGACCAAAATAAAAGAAACCAAGATTATTTCTTGGTTTCTTTTTTAACTGTAACTGGTTTGGTGGCTGGAATTTTTTTAGACACCTGAGCCTTCTTCTTTGGGGCAACCTTGAGCGGCAACTTGGCCTCCTTGTGGGGCGTTTGTTTTCTACACCATTTACAATACTTTCGTAGCTCGATTTTTCTCTGGACCATCTTTTTAGGATTCGTATGAGTTATATACCCGGCCCGGCCGCAGTTCTCACAACGCAATCCAATTAAATTATTCTGTGACATAAGATTGTTCAAATAAAACTAAATATGTTATAACAGTATTACAAATCAGATAATAAATCAAGTCCCGATGCTTATATCTAAAAATTGGAAGGAATATGAAGTTCTTGACGCCGGCGACGGTGCCAAGTTAGAAAGATGGGGTTATGGTGCTACATCCTTCATACTTTCTCGTCCCGACCCCCAATTAATCTGGCCAAAGAAATATCCACAACTCTGGACGAGGGCCGATGGCGTATATACACGAAATGAGACAGGGTCTGGCAAATGGAAGTTCTCAAAAGATTTGCCTACGCGATGGCACATTAATTACCGCGATCTAAAATTTTGGGTCAGTCCAACAGACTTCAAACACACAGGCATATTCCCAGAGCAGGCGGTGAATTGGGATTGGATCAGACACCAGATCGGGAGCGCAGGTCGTAAGATTAATATGCTTAACCTCTTTGCCTATACGGGTGGAGCAACAATTGCGGCACTATCGGCAGGCGCATCGGTCTGCCATGTTGATGCCTCCGCGGGCATGATCGATTGGACCAAAGAAAATGCCAAGTTAAATGGCCTCGAGCATGCCTCTGTTAGGTATATTTTTGATGATGCTATCAAATTCGTTGAAAAAGAAAAGAGACGCGGAGTTAAGTATGACGCAGTTATTATGGACCCGCCATCTTATGGAAGAGGTACCAGAGGACAGGTCTGGAAAATAGAAAAAATGCTCTGGCCTCTTATTGAAAGTTGTAAAGAGGTATTAAGTAGTGAGCCGATATTTTTCCTAATAAGTACTTATACAACTGGTCTAGGAATTACTGTTATGAAAAATATTCTCGAGAGCTCACTCGGGAGTTTGAACGGAGATATAACCTCTGATGAGATCGCTATACCGATCAGAGATAGCGACTTCTTATTGCCCGCCGGCATAACCACTAGATGGTATAAATAAGTCAGCGTAAGCCTAAAGTAACAGAAAAATTTATTGGGGTTAAAGCCACCCTGAATTATAAAATCAACGATAATATTTCCTTCTTCTGCGAATATAGAACTCTACTACCTTCCATAGAAACAATAAACTTATTAGAGACAAAACAATTGGGCTCTCCATGATCAACTTAGTTAATATATAGAAAAAAGACATCAGATAAACTATTGGTCTATTGTCACCAATTGTTGCAGCACCAATAGCGGCCAATATCCGACCCTTAAATGAAGATAGGACAGCTGTGTTATTTACAAAATTATTAAATTTTTTATTTATGTTTGCAAGAAAGCTAAATGGGGTCTTATTCTCAATACTAGCTATAATATCTTGACCGATTTTAACAGAGTGATCCAGAGTGCTAAGGTTGGCGATTGATACCGCTCTTGAATTAATATTTTTAATATTAGAACCGTTACTCCGATTTATAGCTGATACAGTCTGCTCTGGAACATCAGAATAACTACTACTTATGGGCTTGGTACTTGTCGCACTATAATCAAAAAACAAGTCTTTTATTTTAGTTAAAATTCCACCCTCCGAGGCATTTATAACTTCTGGTTTATCTTCTATGGGTTTGGGTAAATCTACTTTTTGTGGGATAGTTTCTACAACAGAGACTGGCTCCGCTACAATAACTCTTTCATCAATAACACTAAGATCACCATTGCTTAAAATAACATCTTGTTCTGGCTGACCAGGAAGAGATCCCTTAGGATTAGTAATTTTTATGGATATTCCATGTTTACCGCCACCAACAATCCAATCACACCAAATTTCACTAATCCTCCCTGCCAATGACGAGAATTCTGTCGTACACAACAGAGATCCGTTGTCATAGAAATTTACACGGCCCCTCAGATCCATTTCTGATCCATTAAAAACTACTGAGTAAATTCTAATTCTATCACCGGTATAAAATGGGTCTTTAGAATACCAGACGTTTTTATTTATTAAACCTGTATTTTTTAAGGTTTCTGCAGCAAATATATTCTTTAATGGAAAAAGTAAAAACAGGAGGGCAATAAACAAAAGTAAATACTTTCTGCTAGGCATCAATTTCAGCCAACTTAGCATGGCTCTGAATGAAAAGTTTGCGGGGCAAAACCTCTTGTCCCATGAGCACGTCAAACGTTTTATTGGCCTCCACCGCATCTTTAACAGAGACCTGCTTCAAAATCCTTCTGGAAGGATCCATAGTAGTCTCCCATAATTCCTCAGGATTCATTTCTCCAAGACCCTTATATCTCTGAATATGAACACGATAACCCTTCTTCGCTACAACTTCTTCGGCATCGGCATCAATTTCTATCACTTCCTCTAATTCTTTCTCATTATTTTCTTGCTCTTCTTCTATTTTTACATCCTTGCCAACTAATGCTTCTTTTTCCTCATCACTGTAAGCATACGAAATTTCTTTACCTTTCTTAATTTTAAACAATGGCGGCTGAGCAATATAAATATAACCAGCTTCTATAAGCGGCATGTAATATCTATAAAAAAGTGTCAAAAGTAGCGTTCGGATGTGAGCTCCATCAACATCGGCATCTGTAGCAATAATAATCTTGTGATATCTTAATTTACTTATATCAAATGCGTCGCCAATCGCAGTACCCATAGCAATAACAAGCGCTTTAACTTCATTAGAAGAGAGAACTTTATCAAGCCTGGTCCTTTCAACATTCAAAATTTTGCCCTTAAGTGGTAATACGGCCTGAGTCCGTCTGTCTCTTCCCTGTTTGGATGAACCACCAGCAGAATCTCCCTCAACGATAAAGATCTCTGCCTCCTCAGCATTTCTGGTTTGACAGTCGGCCAATTTACCCGGTAGCGTCATGCCCTCAAGAGCACCCTTACGAAGTACACTATCCTTAGCGGCTTTAGCGGCCTTCCTGGCTTTTAATGCCAATATAACCTTACTTATAATTCCGCGTGCATCATCAGGTTTCTCTTCAAGGAATGCAGCAAAGGCTTCACCAAATACTGTCTCAACAGCACCCCTTGCTTCCACGCTACCGAGTTTAGCCTTAGTCTGACCTTCAAACTGCGGATCACGAAGTTTGACGGAGACAACTGCGGTTATGCCCTCACGTACATCTTCGCCAACAAAATTATCTTCACCCTCCTTAAGCAAGTTATTCTTCCTGGCATAATCGTTCAAGAGTCTGGTAAGTGCAGTTCGAAAGCCGGTCAAGTGCATACCACCCTCAGGCGTGCTCGTGTTATTGGCATAGCTGACCTCGCGAGAGGAGATATCGTCAATATACTGTAGAGCGATTTCCACCATAACACCACCAGATTCTTTCTCGGTGTAAAAAATATTTTTATGAAGCGGAGTTTGCTTTAAGTTATAAAACTTTACAAGAGAAAGAAGTCCGCCCTCAAAATAAAAAGTTTGAGATGTAACTTCGAGGTTTAAATCTCGCAAATAAAACACAGACGAGAGATCAATCTTTTGGTCCACACCCCTCGCATCAATAACTCTAATTCGTAATTTCTTAACCAAATATGCCTGCTGACGTAAATGATTCACAACTCTATCCCAATTATAAACCGTATCTGAGAAAATTGTGTGATCAGCCTTAAATGTTACGACGGTGCCGTGCCGAGCTTCATCTTTTACTTTTATTTTTTTAACATCAAACTGCTTTCTACCTTCCTTATATTCCTGAAAATACCTATAGCCGTCGCGATAGACTTCAGCTTTTAACCAACTTGAAAGAGCATTAACGACAGATGCTCCAACCCCATGCAAACCCCCAGAGATTTTATAAGCGGTTCCTTCAAACTTACCGCCAGCGTGAAGCTTAGTCATAACCGTTTCAAGGGCTGAAACCTTAGTGCCCTTATGTACATCAACAGGGATACCTCGGCCATTATCTACCACTCGAATCATATCATTGGGTAAAAGTGCAACCTCTATCTCATTCGCGAATCCACCCATCGCCTCGTCTCTAGAGTTATCAAAAATTTCGACAATTAAATGATGTAATCCGTCAGGCCCAGTAGAACCGATGTACATTCCCGGCCGCTTACGTACCGGCTCTAGGCCTTCAAGAACAACAATATCCTCAGAACCGTAACTTTTTGATTTAGAATCTTTTTCTGCCATAAGCCCCAACATTATAGCATGATCGCAAACTTCAATCTAGCGAACTTCCCACCCATTTTTACTATTCAAAACATTTGTTATGTTGTCCATAATCTGTGCAACCTCGTTACCAGTTAAGGTTCGATCTTCAGACAGAAACACAAGCCTAAAAGCGTAAGATGTCTTCGTCGACCCGTCCTCAAAATTTTTGGTAAATTGGTCAAATAACTTGGTTTTGTATAAAAGTTTTGTACCGTTTTCTTTTATAATAGATAGCGCTTGCTCGGCCGTATTATCAGCGGGGGCGAATACCGCAATATCACGCACAACATGTGGATAAAGCGAAAACTTTTTATACAATACCTTGGCATATTTAGTCTTTGGTAGGTCGCCGTATGTTCTCTTATCTGATAGTTGTATAATAATCTTCCCAAATTCGTATTCAACAAAGTCCGGGCCCTCAAGAGCTGGCACTGGTTTTTCGATTCCAACTTTCTCCCAAAACCGCTCTATTATTTTCTGAAGTTCCTTGGACTTTTCAACCGCCAAGGCCAAGTGAAGTTCTTCCCCTGTCTTATTCATGATATTACCTATCTCAAAAACACGAACATCCGTGGAGTCAAGTAGATCTTTATTTTTTGCATTCCAATTCTTTTTATCTACTAAGCCTTGCGACAAGTTATAGCGAAGATATGCCCTACCATCGGCGATTGGATTCATGACCTTCATATGTGTTTTATCATCTCCCTTTGCGACGAAGGTATAATTATAGAGTTCAGAAAAACCAACCTCCGAAAGTGCGCTCCTCACAAATTCAGAGTAATAGTACCTCTTACTGACTTTTGGTAAACCTGAGATTAATTCAGGAAGCTTTGGTATTATATTTGAATAGCCATAAACCCGGCCTATCTCCTCGATCATGTCTTCCATATTTCCCCCGGTATAAAAGCCGCGCTGGTTTCTTAAATCAAGCCTTTCATTCGGAACCGTGACAACGAACCGATCATCCTCATCTTCAATGATTCTCCCGAAGCCTCGTACATGCTTAAATGCATCACTCGTTTTATACTCTTCAACAACGACCTGCTTCTTGCCTCCAGAAGCATGAATAACTTTACCATCACCAACATAAATACCAACGTGATTGACACCTTCCTCTAATTTCTTACCCGGTAAATATTGTTGCGAATCGAAGTGAACATTTTCACTGCCATTTTTAGAAAAAATGAGATCGCCAACAACCAATCCTGTTTCTAAAACTGGCCTCCCGAAAAAAAATTGGTCAATCGAAATCCTAGGAATCGCGTAACCAAGTTCGGCAAATACAAAAGCTGTAAAAGATGAACAATCAAAATAACGCGGGGCGTCATATGTAAGACTGACTCCGTACTGATACGGAACCCCGAGGTGTACCATCGCAACCTCCTTAATATTTTTTGCCGGATTAATCCTCTCCCAGCCGAACCCGGCCACCGTAAATCTATCTAAAATATCTATTACCTCATTCTCTCTTAAACCCGCTCCAAGATGTCTATTAACATCCTTCGTAACAACACCGATCCTGTACTTCCTCGGTCTCCTCGGATAAACATCAACAACATCGCGCGCCACCTTGCCATCGGCTAGCTCAAAGACCAATTGAGATAATCTCTCCATTGCAACCTCAGTAAGATCTGGCGTTAACTCATGCTCAAACCGTGAGGATGCGTCAGTCCGTAACCCCAACAATTTAGAAGTTTTACGTATACTTACCGGATCAAAATTACAGACCGACAAGACAACATTTTTGGTCGTTCCATCTATCTGTGAATTTAATCCGCCCTTAATACCAGCGATATCTAACGCCTTCTCACTATCACTTATCACCTGCATCGAACTCGTTAACTTATAATCCTTGCCGTCAAGCGTACTGAGAACCTCTCCCTCGCGAGCTAATCTAATTGTGATATTTTTTGTACTTTTACCTGCAAGTTTATCAAAGTCGAATGCATGCACCGGCTGACCAATCTCGTACATTACGTAATTCGTTGCATCCACAATATTGTTTATTGGTCTTTGCCCTATCGCCATCAAACGATACTTAAGCCATTCAGGTGATTCTTTTATTACCACATCCTTCGCTAAACGTTTCATCGCCCTTCGGCATAGCTTAGTATTGACAACATCAAGCAAGATCTTATCGTACGATGTCACAACTTTATCTAAGTACCCAAAGTTAGAGATCTTTGTAGGATCTTTAATTGGAAAATTCAATTGCACGGCCAACTCTCTTACAACTCCTAAATGTCCGGAACTATCGTGTGATCTATTGGGCAAAATATCAATAGTCAAACAGTGATCGTGTTGACCACTAGGTAATTTTACTTCTTCGATGGACTCAACCTCGTACGCATGAGCAGTCAATATCTCGGCGACCTCTTCCGGTGAGCCGATCTTTTTATCAAAATAAGATTGTAGCCAATTATATGAAAACTTCATCGTTTAAAATTGATCTATAAACCTCAAGTCTCCGCCATAGAATAGTCGTATGTCATCCACTCCATACTTCAACATAGCGATCCTATCAATACCACCACCAAAAGCGAAACCCTTCCACACCCTCGGATCGATCTTGCCATTGTTCAAAACTGCTGGATGGACCATCCCTGCTCCTAATATCTCAACCCAACCTGTCTGTTTACAAATCCCACATCCACCGCCTTCACATTTGAAGCATGACATATCGATCTCCACAGCCGGCTCAACAAATGGGAAAAAGCTTGGTCGTAGCCTAATGACTAAATTGCTTTTACCAAAAAGTCTCTTCAAGAACTCCTCGAGCACGCCTTTCAAATGTGCCATCGAAACGTTTTTATCAACCATCAGACCTTCAACATAAGTGAACTGGGCTTCGTGGGTTGCATCAGTCGCCTCATAACGATAAACGCGCCCGGGAGAAATCATCCTAAAGGGTGGCTTATTTTTCTCCATAAAACGTACTTGGAGTGAACTAATATGCGTCCTCAAAATCTCTCGTCCATTTTCTGGATTGGCTATCCAAAATGTATCATGCATATCACGTGCCGGATGATCCTTCGGCACGTTAAGTGCATCAAAATTATAATATTCAGATTCAACCTCCGGTCCTTCACCAATCTCAAATCCAAGATCGGTAAAAATTTCCACCACTTCTCGCAGCACCTGCGATAATAGGTGTATATGGCCCTTGGTCTCGCCTTTCAAATCTTGTGACATAATGTAGAAGTATATAAAATATTCAGCCAAAAATAAAGCGCCTGGTAATAGCCAAGCGCGTGCAGGTTGTATGTATTATTATCTAACCGAAGATCTCAAAAATTTAATCGCGGCAAAAGGACCGTGAACTGAGAGCATAAGTGGGCCCAACACGTTGAACCAAAACAGATCACCGTTCCAAAAGTTCAATAAGTGCCGCTTGGGATAGTTTGTGCCATTGCGATACTCATACAAAGAAGCGGCCAGTGATCCACATGTAATCCAAAAAGCAACTAACCCATACAATACAGATTCTAGGTATGCCTTGTATCCATAGTCAACGTTGACCTTATTTCCATTTTCGTCCTTAATCACATCTTCGGTGACCTTCATAGGACTATGCATAATGAGTCGTGTCATCCAACTTAGCGGCATACTAATAGCACCTGCCAAAATCCAAACAACAGCAAACCAGAACAAAAAAGTAACCATCTGGGACCTCCTAGTCAGTAGTAAAAGAACAAAACCGTACGACGCTCACCATAACATAATTGTGGAAATATACAAGGCTAGGCAGTTGGCTGTGCTACCGCAGACCGAGCCAGCTTTTTAGCGACCTCTTTGTCGCCAGTTAAAACAATTGCGAAACCTGGATATAGTTTTTTTACCACTTCCTTACCTGAAGCATCTACATAAAATGTGGCCACTCTTCCTCTATCCTCTCGTTCCATTACTTTTAAACCTTGCGAATCAAGCGATCTATAATCTAACCCATTTGCACCCACAAACAGTAATCCGCCTTTATCTGAGACAACTCCTGACTTGTAACCATTCACCGCCATCGCCAAAAACCCCCCATCAACTTCCGACATTGGTACACCATCGTCCAGGTGGAACTGTTCCTTTGAGCGACTAATCAAGTTACTCTTTGCAACTTCAAAAAACTTTTGCGGATTTTTGACTGCTTCGTCCAATAAACTATTAATTCTCTTCAAATCTAAAACCAACTCCTCAGGCGTGAGATCACCTTCTTTGTGTTTACCACTATTCGTTATCTCCGCGGCAACCATCCAAACCTTAATGTCTGGCCTCGTGCCTTCCGCCAACAAATCCGCGTGTTTCCAGATAGCACCAACATGAAGCTCGTTCGTCATGTTTATCACACCCTCTATAGATGCGCCAAGTTCTACAGAAATCTTCTCAAGTTTTTGTCTTGTTTCTTTTACTGCTAACATCCCAGCCGGATCTAAGCCTCGTAAAGCTCTACCGTCTAGACCCCGGAGCTTATATTGATCACCATATGTTTTTAATTCCCCCACAATAGAATTTTTAACTTCCTCCGGAGACTTTACACCTTGCTGCTTTTGACCAAAACTAGATTCAATATACATTTGGTTTAAAAATTAATGCACAACTATTAAATACTTTTTTGAATTCCACAGTTGTAATGATCACTTCATCATTCTATCCGAAACTTTGATAAAAGAAAATACTTTTGCTACGATAAAAAAATGAATCCAGCAAAGTTTTTTAAAAACATAGGCAACCGAATAGTAAATCTAAAATACTACTTTAATAGACTACCGGAGTCGGCCAATTTGGATATTCCCTACTTCTCACAATTTATGTCCGCGGATCTAGTCGAAAAATATATCAACGATAAACCATCACTGGCCACCGATCCAAAATGGAGAGAGTCAGGCGCTAAGACAATTGAGGAATACCAAATGTGGACATGGAGTGATTGTGGCATAACCTGCTTTAAAATGATCTTAGGTGCGATAGACCACAAGTATGACGGCCTAACTCTGATCGAACTAGCAAAAACTGCAAAAAGGTTCGGGGCATTTGAAGATGATCCCAAAATGCCATCTGGCCTTCATTATAAAGAATTCTGTGATTATGTTACCAGAGAATTGGGATTATCAGCCAAACCAGAAACCAACCTCAGTTTGCGACAAATAAAATATAAAGTCAGTGCGGGAAATTTTGTAATCATTTCCGTTAATCCAAATATCAGACATCCGAAATCAGCCACACCAGCGACACGAGGTGGTCACTTAGTTTTAGTCGTGGGTTACAACGATAACAGAGGTGGACTTTATGTCCATAATCCTTCGGGATATCGGTCCAATAATTCTCAAAATCACGCCTTCATTTCCTATTCAGATTTCAAAAAGTTTTTCGCCGGTCGCGGGATAATAATTAAGAAACCTTAATATTTTTTGGAGCCACTTCTCGGACTTGAACCGAGGACCCACGCTTTACAAAAGCGTTGCTCTACCAACTGAGCTAAAGTGGCATGACTATTTGTTTGCTGTCTGATACGTCACACGCTTATGAATATTTCTTGCCGCCTCCTTATGTTCGGCTATATTTGTAATAAAGGAAGATGTATTTCCTCCAGACCTTAATTCTTTTCGTCCTTGTATGAAATTATAAAAACGCAAGAACTCTTGTGCTGCGGCCGAACTAAGTTTATACATTTTCGAAGCCACATAAGACATCACATCGTGTGCCAAGGGATGAAGTTCTGCATAAATTTCTTCAAAGTACTGAGTAACCTGTTTTTTTGCGGCCTGAAAAAATTCTAAAATAAAATTTGTGTGTCCATGATGATGGACACTGTCTAGATGCGGCTCTATGTCTTTCACTTTTTTAATCAGCATTAGCGCCGCTCCCAACAAGGACAAAATCGCAGTTGTAATCAACAGGTTCATTTTTATTTATCGAGCAAAGAAAATCTTACAAACCTTCTAATCTCAATCTTTTCTCCAAACTTCTGAATTCGGCTCTTTATTAGTCCACCAACTGTTTCATCGGGATTTTTTACAAACGGCTGTAACAACAAAGTCTTCTCTGCCAAATAAGAATCTATCTTACCTTGTAATATTTTTGCCTTAATCTCTTCCGGTTTATTCATTAATGCCACCTCATCTGCAAACATACTTTTAGTATCCATCTTAACATTGTCCGAAATCTTTTCACTTGATAGATGGACAGGATTTGTCGCCGCTACATGCATTGCGATGTCATAAGCAAGCGCCTTAAATTCCTCATTTCTTGCAACGAAATCTGTTTCGCAATCTAGCTCCACCATCGAACCAAGCCCACCGTTGGAATGTATATAAGCCTGAACAATTCCCGAGTTTAGCTCGCGATCTGATTTCTTTGCCGCGACCTCTATACCCTTCTTTTTTAGATAAACAAGAGCACCTTCTATATCACCATTGGCGTCCTCAAGGGCCTTCTTGCATTGCATCATCGAGATTCCAGTCATCTCCCTAAGTTTCTTTAATTGATCGGTTGTGACCATACCAAATATATTATCCTATATTAAAAAGACGGTTGCAACTATTTTATCGGCGCCGTAAGATCAATTGAAACTGGACTATTGATCACCTTTGCACCTCTATAAGCGTCAACAACCTTATTCAAAAAGAATTCAATGGAAAGCGAGGCGGCATCATTAGCCACCACAGGATAATCTATCTTACTAATATCACAGTCTGAGCCAGACAAACTTATAATCGGAATATGCGCCTTCTTTGCTTCAAGCACGGCAATATCCTCTTTATTCGAGTCAATAACCAATATTGCACCAGGTAACCTTTTCATCTTCATGATGCCCCAAAACCTCTTTGTCAGATCTGCCATCTCCTTATCCAAAACTCCCCTCTCCTTTTTTGTGTATACATCCAAACCACCATTCTCCTTCTTATTCATTAAATCCTCTAATCTGGCCTGCCTCTTCCTGATTTCAGGAAAGTTTGTGAGAGTACCACCGATCCATCGATTTGCAACATACGGCATGTCGAGTTTGGTCGCAGCATCAATAATATACTTTTGGGCTTCCTTCTTATTGCCAACAAAAACAATCTGCTTACCCTCTCTGGAAATCTGTTCCACAAAGGCTAGCGCCCTCGCAAGAAGGCCAACAGTCTTATCTAAGTCAATTATATCCATCCTGTTTTTGGAACCAAAAATATAAGGCTTAAGAGATGGGTGCCTCCTGGTTTTGGAATAGCCAAAATGCGCGCCCACCTTAAATAGATCATCCACTAGTTTTTCATCAACTTTTTCTGTTTGCATATGTTCCGAAAGTCTAGCAAAAAAACAATTCCATTGCAAGTCCAGAAGATTGAAGAAATTATAAACTAAATCTCGTGTACACTGCCTGTTGGATTATTTAAGTGTAGGGTTATAGAATGCTGGTGACCACCTGGATTACCTGCCGAATCGACGGAGTCAATGATGACATTATAATCACCGCTTGGTAAAGGCTGAACACTATCCTGGTTCTTGGTCAACCTCAGTCGAAGTGAAGCATCCTGGTAAACACCACCAATACTACTTAGAGTAATCGTCGAAGCCGCCGTCGTTTGTGTATCATTGGTAAATTGTGGTTCTACGATCAGTGCACCATTAGTACCACTATAGGAAATATAAGAATTAGTCGCCGAATCAAACTTAGATATTCTGACAAAAGCAAGTTTTACTGGATCAGAGTAACCACCCTCTGAAGAAATATTTATATCCATAGGATTATCAACGTCAGTGGAATAAGTAAGGGTCACGATTCCTCCACCTGTAATAAACGTTGCTGACAGATCTCCGGTATTCGTAATTGCAAAATCCTTATCCCTTACATCAAAATTACCAGTTGAACCTATATCTGTAGAACATTCTCCAACCTTATTTCCAACAGCATCTGTTACTGTCACATATGTAATTTCCGGTCCCACTTTATTGTAAGTGATGTTGAGGATAGAGTTTGTTAAACCCCCAACAACGTGATAATCCGTCGGATCCGTCTCTCCTGGATTCCCCGCATGCCATTCATATCTGTACTGACCAACATCAGCAGGCACGACAGTTGATGTCCAGGTTACAGGCACATTTATCACAGGATACGGAGATTTGTCGCACGTAACGGTTGATATACTAGATCGCTTATCTTGAATCTTTACGCCGTAGGCAATTGATCCACCTCCAGACCCACTAGTATTTGGATCATTATAAAAGCTTATCCACCCTGGCGATTGCGGTGAAAGATTTATCGCTGGAATGATATTGGCTGAAGAGTCTACTTGCCCCCCGCCCCATGCGAAACCGGTTAACTGACTGGACTGTGAATTAAAGTTCACGCCATAATGATTAGCTGGTGACTCAGAAGTGTTTCCGGACAAACTGATCCACCCATCCCATCCTCCAAGATCAAAACTATGATCAGGATCAACAGCATCGCCAATCAATGCACCACTACACCCAGTCTTAAATACTGAACATGCTCTTGCAAATCCAACAAGTCTGCCATTACCACTAGCGTCTAGAACGACGGTCGGACCACTTTGTGTAACTCCATTTGTAGCCGGAGGATAAACCGGATCAGCACCATTCATATCTTCGCTACATAACTTTCTACCAGTATTACCATCAAACTGTCCACAACCAAAACTAATCCAGCCGATATTACTGCTCCATGCATAACCCGAGAGAATGCCATCAATAGTATCATAAGTAACCTCATAAAGAGGCGGCGTAGTAACACCACTAAAACTAATCCAGCCGATATTACTGCTCCATGCATAACCCGAGAGGTACTTTATGGACGTCGACGCAGAAACCAAATGTTTATTTTGGAAAGCAACAAACAAAGCAAAAACAAACATCACCAAAATCAACAAAGAGTACTTGGTTTTTTTAGACATAAATTGGAGCCTTATGTCTAAAAGTATAGATCAACTTAGTACAAATCCGAAACTGTCTTATCCACACCACTTCACCAAAGCTACACAGCGCAGATACACGTTAGTCGTCAACATCTGTTGATAAACCACCGCCCACCGCGCCGCCGGACGACTCCGCATCTTTAATTGCCTGAATGATTGGCTCGAGACCACCCGCCATTATTTTCTCAATATTATGCCAAGACTGTTTGATTCTATGATCGGTAATTCGATCTTGAAGCACATTGTAAGTTCTAATCTTTTCTGATCTATCACCCGTACCTATTTGCCCCTTCCTCTCGGCTGAAAGTTTTTTAGCCTCTTTCTCTTCCTCAATTTGAGCGAGTTTAGCCGCCAAAATACTCATTCCTTTTTCCCTATTTTTAAGCTGACTTCTCTCACTCGTGGAACGAATCATTATCCCAGTTGGCTTGTGGAAAATTCTAACAGCCGTCTCAACTTTGTTAACGTTTTGTCCTCCCGCTCCACCAGATCGGGAGAAATCTACTTCAATATCACTGTCCTTAATCTCAACCTTAATATTTGGCCGTATTGGCAGAATCACTACTGACGCCGTTGATGTGTGAACTCGCCCCTGCTTCTCAGTTGCCGGAACTCGTTGTACTCTGTGTACCCCCATTTCGTATTTAAGCATTCCGTAAACACCCTTACCTTTAATTTCAAATGTTGCTTCCTTGTAACCGCCCAGTTCCGCGGGCGATACATCCACAGGCTTCCACGACCAACCTTTTGTCACCGCATATTTCTCATACATCTGGGCTAAGTCATAAGCAAAAATCGCCGCTTCCTCGCCGCCAGCACCCGCTCTGACCTCAAGTATAACCTCGTTAGTATCAAACTTATTTCCCACCTCATCAACCTTAGCAATATCCTCAATACTCTTGGCTAAAGTATTTCTGTTCGTTTCAAGATTTGTTAACTCTTCAGTAATCAAGTCCGCCATCGATGGATCAGACTCAAGCATCTTTTGGGTATCGGAAATCTCCTGAACGAGCCTGTCGTATTCCTTGAATAAATAAACGGTTTTTGGATTATCTCTATATTTTTCTATATCCATATTTTACCTTATAACATACATAGATAATCAAGAAACAAAGCTACTTTTGTCGCGAATTCCCCTTGTGACCGTGAGAAGTAAAAGTAACTTTGTTTCTTGGTCACCACACATCAATTAAAAAATTCAAACGTCATTTGACGCCTGAATTCTTTTGGCTTTGTTACTTGGTCTTCTTTACAGTCTTTGTGGCTTTTGCCTGTCTTGCCTTGAACTTCTCAACTCGTCCAGCAACGTCCAAGATCTTTGAGCTTTCACCAGTAAAAAATGGATGGCAATTGCTACAGATTTCAATTTTAAAATTCTCCTTCGTTGACCCAACAGTAAAAGCGTTCCCACAAGCGCAGGTAACCTTAGCCGCTGGATAATATTTTGGATGTATGTCCTTTTTCATGATGGCCAATATACCAAATATCTCAATTTTTGGCAAGAAAATTTGAATGCTATTGTGAATCTAATGTATCGATATCCTTTTGGAATTCGGCAGCACGATATGCCACATTAGCTCCATAGCCATTTAGATGTCTTTTCCAGTTGGCTCCAGCATAGTATTTGGCCGCGGCACATTTTTCTCTTAATGCCTGAGTTTTGTAGATCTCCTCACACCCTGAAAGGGCATCATCTAGATAAAGTGCGGTGGCCGTAAATGAATCAAGGTTGTCAAATGGCGAAGCAAAAGCCGAACCGGTAATTGACTGAACTCTGTTTTTATACCCAGTTTGAGCGTCAATATCCCACCAAGTCTTTGGCATAAACTGTGATGGACCCATAGCGCCGCCATACTGCCCGTCCCTAGATATTGGACACGATACGGGTGTTGTATTTGGATCCTTTCCGAGATTTTGCAAAATAT
Organism: Candidatus Vogelbacteria bacterium; assembly: GCA_016201465.1. Classification (GTDB taxonomy): domain Bacteria; phylum Patescibacteriota; class Minisyncoccia; order Phycocordibacterales; family UBA12445; genus JACQCV01. The sequence continues at coordinate 17,777 of JACQCV010000005.1, forward strand.
AAAAATAAGAAGGCTTCTGTGTGTTACTCATAACAGTCGCGCTCAAATTATTCCATGGTGTGTTATAAAAACATCTGCCTACATCCTTACCAATGACCCCGTCCATACCTGACTCTTGTGTCAAGATCGACAAAATAAATGCTGCCCTCACACCGATGGCCCTTTCAGCCACTCTCACAAGCTTTAACGCCTCTGCAAAAGTAAGTTCACCTCCGCCTGTGATCTTCAAAATCTTATTTTTAATATCATTAATCAGCTTCTGCTTTTGTGCTAGGATTTCCTTATATTTTTTTTCTTGTCCTTTACTCTCTTTAAAAATTCTATTCTTCTCAACCTGAACGACCTCTTGTTTTCTTTTATCTATCTCTTGCAGTGCTTTAAGCTCTCTCTCTTTATCTTGTTTATTTTGCAAATCTTTCTTATGTTCTTCTTCTGTTGATTTATTTTTGTTAATAGAAACCACTGCGTTACCAATCGAAGCCTCTAGTGAATCAAAAGCGCCGAGATCCTGATAAAAGTCCGAAATATTTTTACTTGTTAAAATAACCTCAACCAAGGAAGCCGACTCAACTTCATTCGTTTTTTTAATCAACTCCGCCGTTGATACTTTAAGACGATCAATCTGATCCAAAAGATCCGAGATAGCTTGCCCTTTTTCATCAATATTCCTGTCTAGATTCAAAATAGATATATTCCTAGCCTTTATCTCCAGCTGGCTTTGATTTATTTTATAACCCAAAATCGTTAGATCCCTCTCAAGATTAGTAGACTGTAGCTCTTTAGCCTTCAACATTGCAGACTGCTCCTTTATGTCCGATTCACACTTATTCAGTTTGGTCTGAAGTACCTCTTGAGAATCACCATCGTTGATAGTGTCACATGAAATATTAGTACTATCGGCAAAAGCCATAGGACTCAAAAATTCAAATAGGAAAAAAACAGATACCCAAAAAATAATAAATCTTTTCACAGAAAAAAAGCCCATATGTGGTTTTATTATAGCAGAGAAGTTATTTTTTAGCAGGCTTAGCGGTAGAAGCAGCTGCTTGTGGAGCCTTAGCCGAAGCTACATCTTCGCCTTCTTCAAGCTTCTTTCCTTTCTTTTCAACTTCAATCTTAGATAGATCCACTGGTCCAGCGACCTCTTCAACCTCTTCTTTCCCGACTGACACCAAAGCAACGACATCTTCAATTGCCGCAATTATCTTAACCTTAGATGGAACCTTAAGATCGCTAACAGTTATCTGATCCTCTAATTTTTCGATCTTGGAAACATCAACAACAAACTCGTGCGGCAAATCGGCCGGCAGTGCTTCCACCTCAACTTCATGCATAACCTTCACAAGCACGCCGCCAAACGTCTTAGCAGCTGGAGCAACACCTTCGAATCTTAACGGAATATAAACTCGGATAAGCTGATCGGCCCTAACCAGATAAAAGTCAGCATGCAGTGGCTCTCCTGAAACAGCATGGAAAGAAACATCCTGAATAAGCACATCCTTCTTTAGATCGCCAGCACTCAATTTAACAACCGATGATTCTCCGGCCTGCTTCCAAACGCTCAAAAAATCTTTTGAATTAACAAAAAGATGGCTCGGCTTCTCATCTGCACCATAAACAACAACTGGCAATTCCCCTGCTTCTCTCGAATAACAAAGCTTCTTGCCGAATATATCTCGCTTTTTTGCCTTTAGTTCAATCATTGCAAGAATTATATATATTTGAAGAAAAAAAGCAAGCACAAATGAAAAAGGCGCCACACCAGGCGCCTGAATTCTCTTATTTTGTTAGTTAGTATTTCACTTCTTTGTGATCTGATAGTCTAAGGTAGGGATCCCGACCCAAAAACTTAATTCCGAACTTATACCATGCCATCTGGATTTCTGATA
>JACQCV010000030.1 GCA_016201465.1 Candidatus Vogelbacteria bacterium
AAAAGCGATTAACCAATCGGTTAACCGCTCAAACTCTAAACCTCGAAGGCTCCCTTGAAATCAGCGTATACTTTTATGATCCGTACATCTTCCCTAAGGCCATTTTTCTTAAGAAATCTCTCAACTACCTCCTCGGCACGGTTGAGTTCACCTCTGTAGAATGCCACCTCTGCCTCATCGTTATCTACAAACTGTTTGCCATATGCCGCGCAGTTTGCATGTGTCATAAGGACTACATTCCTAGCATCGTGGAACTTGATTGCAGCATGAATCTGGTTCAACAGATAATTCCTGCTATACGTACTACCGCTGACCAAATCCTTTGCCCCTCCAGCAACATAAACTGGATCTACGGTCTTGAAACCGTAGTAATCTTTCACTCCAGTCTCGAGACATTCAAATCTTCTATCAAAACACCAAACGACAACGGCATCAACGGTGTAATGTTCAGCACTCACATCAAAATCAACAATTCGCTTCAACCTGGACCTCCTCTGGCCTATAAGTTGGGTGTGAATTAAAGGTCTCGAATGAGTTTAACTAATTTCAGATAAATGTCAATAGTCAACTAATCAATCATCACATTCAACTTATTACCTTCGCTCATTTCGAGGAAACCGGATTTAATTTCAAACGGAGTTCGTTTGTTGTCAGTAGAAATAATTTGAGCAGTGCATTTCTCGAGCGAAGTCACAAGTGGATGATGACCATTCAATATAGTGATGTCCCCATCGTAAGTTTTGACATTGAAACCCGAAACCTCACATCGATATTCAACTTTGTTTAAAGAAAGAATGGTAAGTAACATTGTTCTTTTGTTTTTTTGGCACTATACCTCATCTCCCAAATGACCCTTCATGTAGAAAAAGTCCTCCGACTTATCGTCATATTTACCGGATAAGATGGCATCAAAATCTTCGACTGTTTGTTTTAACTCAACGTATTTCCCCGATCTACCTGTAAACGTCTCGGCCACGAAAAATGGTTGAGATAAAAACTTTTGCACCTTCCTTGCTCTTGTAACAGTAAGTTTGTCAGAGTCAGACAACTCCTCCATACCAAGAACCGCAATGATATCCTGTAATTCTCGATATCTCTGCAAAATTTTCTGTACATCTCGCGCGACTGCATAATGCTTCTCACCCACAATCTTCGGATCTAAAGCTGTTGACGATGATGCTAGTGGGTCTACCGCCGGATAAATACCAATCTCAGTCAAAGCTCTGGAAAGCACGATCGTAGAATCTAGGTGGGCAAATGTCGTGGCAGGCGCGGGATCTGTGATGTCATCAGCCGGAACATAAATGGCTTGAACTGAAGTAATCGAACCATTTCTTGTTGAAGTAATTCTTTCCTGAAGTCTGCCCATCTCTTCGGCTAAAGTCGGTTGATAACCCACAGCCGAAGGTAATCTCCCAAGTAATGTGGATACCTCTGATCCAGCCTGAGAAAATCTGAAGATGTTGTCTATAAAGAGTAAAACATCTTTTCTTTCTTCATCCCTAAAATACTCGGCCATTGTAAGAGCGGTCAAGGCAACTCGAAGCCGAGCTCCTGGCACTTCATTCATCTGCCCAAACACCAAGGCTGTTTTCCCTAAAACTCCGGACTCCTTCATTTCGTTATAAAGATCATTTCCCTCTCTCGTTCTTTCCCCTACCCCTGCGAAAACAGATGCACCTCCTCCCTGCTCAGCCACATTCCGAATCAACTCCATCAAAAGAACTGTTTTCCCAACACCCGCGCCACCAAACAATCCCACCTTACCTCCCTTTATAAATGGAGCGAGAAGGTCTATGACTTTAAGACCAGTCTGAAATACCTCAACTTCTGGCGACTGTTCTACAAGCGCAGGAGCAACTCTATGAATTGGCCACTTCTTGGAAAATTCGGCACCTTTATTTCCCGCAATTAAATTCCCCGCAACATCGAATAACTTTCCTAAAACTTCTGGTCCAACAGGAACACTGATAGGAGCACCAGTATCAAAAACCTCCTCACCACGGGCCAAACCATCGGTTGACGAAAGTGATACAGCTCTTATTAGTCCCGGCTCCATGTGCCTAGCAACTTCAAGCAACAATATCCTACCGCCCTTATTTATTATTAAAGCATTATTTATGTTTGGCAGTGATACAGACTCGTTGAAGGAAACATCAACTACAGATCCGATAATCTGCGCAATTTTCCCAACTTTCTTTTGTTTTGTGTCTGATGTAGCCATAGATTTAAAATATTAAAATTTAATTTTGTAAAGCACTCTGCGTTGACGTGATCTCAATCAATTCTCTTGTAATATTTGATTGTCTAACTTTGTTGTAATCCGTAGACAGTTTACTAGCGACCTCATCGGCATTATCAGAGGCTGTTTTCATTGCGACTCTACGGGCCGAATGCTCAGACGCATTTGCTTCCAACATTACGTGATATAACTGCATTTTTATCAAATGAGGAATTAATTTGTTTAAAAGTTCGTCTTTTGGCGGTTCAAAAAGATAATTAATCTCATTCATCTCCATTTGTTCAGGCTTTATATCTTTTAGCTCAGAATAACGTCCATGCGTTGGGACGATCTCAGCTACTGTTTTCCTGATCATATCAAAATTAACCGGCATGATCTGGCGCAACAAAGGCGTCTGCACTAGTGTTGTCTTAAAATTCATTGAGACTGACATAACCCGATCCCATTTCGCCGCCAAAAAACCTTCAATTATAAAATCCGAAACAGAATCCATTTGATTAGGTTTAGCCATGTTACCAAAATTAAGGAAATTTTTTTCACTTACATAACTATTTTTAATTGTAAAGTTCATCGCCTTTTTTCCAATCGTTACCACTTTAAAATTGTCCGTGGTTAATTTATTTGATCTGACATATTCGTCAATAACTCTAAATAGTTGGTTATTAAATGATCCAACCAATCCTCGATCTGACGAAACGATCATCATTAACGTATTTCTTACCTCTCTTTCTTGCAGAAACGGAACACTGTCTGTCTTGTGACTGATCAAGCGGGAAAGTAGATCTAGGACCTGCCACGAATAAGGTCTCGAATTAACGGCCAACTCTTGAGCCTTTCTCATTTTGGTCGCAGCCACGACCTCCATAGCCTTCGTAATTTTGCCAATGTTATTTATTGCTCTTAATCTATTTTTAATTGTCTGCAACGACTCCACGTCTTTTTATTTGTTCAAATTTTTAAAATCTTGAATCGCACTCTTCAATTTTAGTTCAGTCTCATCACCAATCGCCCCCGTGGTAACAATTGGGTTCATAACGTCGTCGATATGTAAGCTTTCCATATAATCAACAAACTTTTTTTCAAAATCCTTTACTTCCAGAGGAGTCAAATCATCTAAAAATCCGTTGAGGGCGGCGTACAAAACCAAAACCTGCCTTTCAAAATTCATTGGAGCACCATCCACCTGTTTCAGAATTTCGGTCAAAAGCTCTCCTCTCTTAATTTTTTGTTTTGTTGCCTCATCCAAATCCGAGGCAAACTGTAGAAATGCCTGTAACTCTCTAAATTGTGCAAGATCAAGTCGGAGCTTTCCAGCAACCTTCTTCATGGCCTTAGTCTGGGCTGCGGAACCTACGCGCGAAACCGAAAGTCCCACGTTGATAGCTGGGCGCACACCACGAAAAAACAGGGACGATTCAAGATAAATTTGTCCGTCAGTAATTGAAATCACGTTTGTTGGCACATAAGCTGAAACGTCTCCCAGCTTTGTTTCAATTATAGGAAGCGCCGTAAGTGACCCACCCCCGCCAGCCTTATCAAGCTTGGCCGCCCTCTCAAGAAGTCTGGCGTGCAAGTAAAAGATGTCCCCCGGGTAAGCCTCTCTGCCTGGTGGCCTTCGAAGTAGTAACGACAACTGTCTATATGCATCTGCATGCTTAGAAAGATCATCGTAAATAACAAGTGCATCCTGACCTTTGTCTCGGAAATACTCTCCAATAGCGCAACCTGCGAACGGGGCAAGATATTGCAAAGCCGCTGGATCAGATGCAGATGCCGATACCACGATTGTATAATCCATCGCGCCATTATCCTCTAACATTTTTACTATTTTGGCAATTTTTGAACTTTTCTGACCAATGGCCACATATATACAAATAACCTTGGATTTTCCCGATTCTTTCTTCTGGTTAAGAATAGTATCAAGCGCTATGGCCGTTTTACCGGTCTGCCTATCTCCAATTATAAGCTCCCTTTGTCCTCTACCAATTGGGATCATGGCATCAACCGACTTGACCCCAGTATGCAGTGGTGTTCTAACAGATTCACGAGATAAAACAGATGGTGCTGCCTTCTCAAACGTATAAGAGCTAGCTTCGGCCGGGTTTTCAAAAACCACCCCCTTTCCATCAATTGGTTCACCCAAAGCACTTAACACACGACCTATGACCTGATCACCAACCAAAACAGACAATACTTTACCAGTACTCTTAACCCTATCTCCCGTTCTTACACCATCAGATTCACCCAAGATAACCGAACCGATAAATCCCTGTTCCAAGTTAAATGCCACAGCTGGAATATCTCCTTTTTCTGTTTCAATTAAAATTAGTTCCTGACTTAAAGCCTCGTTTAATCCGGATACCCTTGCGATGCCGTCAGATGCTTCAACAACTCGGCCCACAGCTTCAAATTCTGTAGACGCCTTAAAACCTGCAATATCCCTTTTTAATTTTTCTACAATGTCATAGTTCATACTGTTTTTGAAAACATTTTTCTAAATTTTGCGGCTAAGCTAAAGTCAAGCTCTTTCTCATTATCAATCTCAATTCTAATCCCCGCCACAAGTTTAGAATTTACCTTTTTTTGAATTATATCCTTATTTCCAAACAGTTTCTTTATTTTTCCCTCCATCGAAACACTAATTGGTCTGGCTGTTTCAATTTGTATGACTTTGCCGCCACTATTCTTAACAACCAAAGATTCAAACAACCTTACAATATTGTCAATCCGCGACTCATCGCCATTTTTCTTCACCGTTAACCAAAAATTTTTTATTATCAACTTAGGGTCGAGTAAATCACCTAGAGATTCATACAACGATCTCGCGTATAATTCGGGACTGTATCTCATTTTATAGAACTTTTAACGACATCGACAGCATCATTTATAAGTTTTTCATCAATAGACATCGGATTAATTTGAACCGCAGTCGAAAGCGCATTCATGAGTAGACTTTTTGCACCTGCTTCCATTTTTTCCATTTCTCTAATCATTAGCCTGCGACTAAGCTCTTCGGCCTTCCTCTTAACAGTCTCCGCCTCAGCCGCGGCTGTTTTTAAAATGGCGCCTCGATCCTCCTGACATGCCTTATTAGCTTGATCAATAATTGCTAGAGCTTCACGTTCACCTTTCATAATCTCCGCCTTTCGTAATTCGTCTATCTCACTCAACTTACGATCCATGTCATCCGCATTTTTGAGACCCTGCTCTATTCTCTGTCGCCTATCATTAATTAAGTTGACAAGTGGCTTATACAAAAAATAATTTAGAAGTAAAACCAATACAAAGAAGTTGGCTCCTTGTGCCAATAGCAACTTCCAATTTATCCCCAAATGAGTGAAGAGTGATTCCATTCGTTACTTATACAAATTTTATGATGAGTGATACTACCAAACCATAAATCGCGATAGCTTCAGCGAATGCCAAAGCCAAAATCATTGCTGTTTGTACTTTGGGAGCGGCTTCTGGATTCCTACCAATAGCCTCAGCTGACTTTGAACCAATAATTCCGATAGCAATTGCAGGGGCTAGCGTTCCAAGTCCCATAATGAAAGCAATCGCAAGAGTTTTCAATACTTCTGGAGTCATGATGTCTAACATAATTATTAATAATTGATAAACAAATTAATGGGCAGACGAGTGTTCAACTGCCATATTGATAAAGACTAACGTTAAAACAGAAAAAATCAAGGCTTGAATAAAACCGACAAAAATTTCCATGGCTAGAAACGGCAGCGGAATAACATATGGAGACAACATTCCAATAACCAAAAGCAGTACTTCGCCCGCAAAAACGTTTCCAAATAATCTGAAAGCGAGGGAGATCATCTTAACAAATTCTGAGATAAGTTCCAAAATTCCAACAAAGAACATTATGGGACTTTCGAAGTTAAAAAACTTCCCCAAGTGATGCCGCAAACCAATGGCTGTTACACCAAGAACATTGACCGAAAGTATTGATATGATCCCCAGGGCAAGCGTAAAGTTTAGATCGCTTGAGGGGGCGCGCAGGAGTGGTACAAAGGTCTCTTTACCAGCTTCATTAGTTCCACTTACACCCAAAGCACTGAGACCAGGAAAAAGTCCTGACCAGTTAGAAAATAAGACAAAGAAAAAAATAGTGCCGATAATTGGCAAATATTTCTCGGTAACTTCTCTACGGCCTAAGATTGTATCCATGAAGTCCATGATTCCTTCCAAAAGCATCTCAACAATGGATTGAATTTTACCTGGGATTGTGGTTAGACTCCTACTGATGACATACGAAACAATTCCCAAGATAATCAAAACCAAGACAGAAAGTATTAAAGAGTTTGTAACAGGAAAATTCCCAATCGAAAATATTTTTTCAGCTGCAATAGAAATCTCCTCCATATAGATGAATAATATATATGTAAATCAAAATTTTTTCAAGTAAAAAGCCGTGATGCGCTTGGCACCACGGCACTAATCCCCTACCACACGATCGTGAAAACTGGTTTGCCCTTATGAGTCTCTAGGAATTCTCGCACCTCGGTATCCATTGACGACCTACCGAGCATTTCATGGTAGACGCCCTCAATCTGTTGGATGAGGTCATCCGTGATAGGCTGCAGGTCTTCGCCAACGATCTGTTGGATCAACTCCCCAAAGTCATCAGGGCCAACATTTAATTCACAGACAGTGATACGCGGCGTATCTATTAATTTCGAACCCACGGCTACCACCTTATCGTTTTCATCGATAGCTAACCTTAAGTCGAAATGTTTAGAGCCCATGCAATTCGCTTGTGAAAACCTGTACTCTTCAGGAGTCATCCCCTCCAAAACATGAATATCGAGATCTGCTGACATGTTTCTCCTTTAATTTTTAAATCAACTACCTTGGTGTTAGATTGGTGATGATGCGGACCAGAATCTCATCCTGCTTCTTTGGCGCTCTTGCATAGCACACCGAGCAGAAGAGTTCGACCGCCACCGTTATACCAATCGTGCCAATATAGAGAACAGCCAGAATCATTGTGGGATTAACCCAACTTGCACGAGAGATCATTCTTTACCTTTCAGTTTTCAAATTTAACCAAGTACACACGGCTTGATTTCTTCTCCCAGCAGTGTAGCATTGGTAAATTAATCTGTCAAGTATTTAGCCTTATTTTTCCTGTGTTCTTCAAAGGTAACAGCATAATGCATATTGCCATCTTTGTCGGAGAGATAGTAGAAATATTTTGAATCTGTTGGATATAGGGCGTCCGTAATAGCATCTAGACCGGGATTTGAAATGGCGCCTGGTGGCAAGCCTTTATACTTATATGTATTGTACGGGGAGTCAATCCTTAAATCATCAACAGTTATTTCCGAACTCGCTTTATCGAGCAAATAGGCAAACGAGGCATCAACCTGAAGTGGCATCCCTTTATCGAATCTATTCCAAAGAATGCCTGATATCATCTTACGAGTAGCCCTAGTCCGCGCCTCCTTTTCTAATATTGACGCCATTATAATTATTTGACTGCGAGTTCGTTTTGAAGCAACTATTCCAGGCTTAATGTCAGCAATCTTGGTTTGAAAATTGTCAAACATTTTATTCACGATCTTTTGTTCGTCATAGGTAATAGGGAAAATATATGTATCCGGAAAAAGAGACCCTTCATTTTTTTGAGCGATAGATAGAAACTTATTACTGTTAAAACTAGGTAGATTTTTTAACAACAGAGCAGCAATCTCTTTATTTGAAAATCCCTCGGGAATAGTCATCTTAACAGCCCTCCCCTTGTAAGAGTTGTCGGTTAAATTCTCGACAACACCAACGACAGATAACGGCTCGTCAAATTTAAACTCACCAGCAACAATCTTACCACGAGATCCTTCTAATTTAACCAGAAGCTTAAATAAAAACGGTGAACGAATAATTGATCTTTCAACCAAAAATTTTCCCGCTTCAGACACAGACCATCCATCCTGGATCTCAAAATATTTAGAAGATGGAAAAGAGGCCGGTGCAGAAATAAATAAGATATAAAAAAAATAAACGCTCAACAAAGAAATGCCGGCGACGGCCAGTAATCCAACTAAAAAATATTTAAAACTTGATACTGAATTTTCCTCCATCTATATTTTAAATTGGTAAATTAACAGGTGCTTCGCCACGTTTAGATTCGGACCTAGCAAAGGTAGGTGTAGCTGCAACGGCACCAGGAAAGTGATAAATTGTTGCGAGCTCTTCTGTATTAAGCACAAAAGGCAACCTGCTGTATGGTGGATAAAACCAACCACGCTTACAAAAGGCCTCAAACAAACTCTCCTTGACTTTGGGTAACTTTTTCCCAAATGGATCCTGCCATGGATCATAACTTGTAGTTCTTGCAGGTTTAAAACCATTTAAATTTAGAGAATTATATTGCTTAACAACGGACATAAGGCCACTAATGTTAGATGGATTAAATTTATCTTTCTCTGCTAAATAAATTACTCTGATACCACAATCAAAACCAAGCTTCGAAATCTGCCTCTCAATAGCCTCAACAACACTTCTCTCACCAGGCGACAACAAAATTTCATTTGACAGCATAACCGCGTCTTTTAACTTATCTCGCTTCATAAGTGTATCAAGTAATTTTTTAGAATCTCCAACCCAGTCTTGCGTTTCAAAAAAAGTTCCCGGCTTTCTAAATCTTTTTTGCGCAGCCATAATGAGGATTTGAAACCAGACCTGCTCGCCTGGACCAACGGATCCCATAAACTCAAGTGCTGATGTCATTGGATCAACCTTAAATTCTTCCTTCGGATCTTTGTCTAATCCATAATCGACATAGGTCTTAATCGGATATGCGTCTTCTTTTGTAAATTTAAATTCTGTTCCAAAAAGCTGCCATCCTGAGTCCTTTTTCAGATATGGAACTCCGTACACATAATCCTGTACTTCGTGTATTTCGGCAGTAGGATATTGAGAGTAAATATGGGTTTCAACGGCAACTCTATACTTTTTTATAATCCTAATAAAGAAATGGACATGGCCATCTATTGAAGCTATCTCAAGCGAAGACCATGGTCTAACATTACCCAGATAGTTTTCTTCGTAAACATTAATTCCAGGGGCCTGGTGGAAAGCCCCAAGGACAATTTCCATGGCCTTGGGTGATTTAAATGTCTCCTTGGGCAAAGTAATTTCAAGCATGACCCATTCCAACTTAGAGATAAAGAAAGATTTAATGTATCTCTTCCACACACGCCAAAAAAAAATAGAAATTGCAATAATAAATACAATTGGATATACACGGAAAAACGCTTCCAAGGAAGCGTTTAGTCCGATCTGAAAAATTTGTGTTATCAGAGACATACTATACGCCTACACATAGTATATCTTATTTGGTCGAGATTAGGCAATGGAATACTTCCCATCCTTGTCTTTCTTGAAGTATCGGCTGTTTTGAAGATTTACCAAAACAGTATTTTCTTTAACATACCTCTCTCTTAAAACCTTTTTTAAGATTTCATCTTTCGTTTGAGGACCATCCTTCTCAATTATTGTTTTGACAATATCCCTTACATTCCCTCTCGCGTAACCCCACTTTGATAAAGCGTACAAGCCACGTCCAACCAAAACAAACCTCTTATCTTTAATCAATTCATTGTGGCACGTTGCGACATTCGCCTCCTTACCAAATGTCTTTGTTATGGCCTTAGCCACTTCTTCAAAATGCATTGGTGATCCGTGGCGCCTCAAAATTAGGTATGCCAAATCTCTAATACCTCTTGTCTTGATATTTGGAGAATGCGCCACACCCCACTCACCCAGTGTATTCTTATCAATTTTTTTCGATATAGATAACCACCTCCTAGCAAGCTCTTCATCTCTTGCGTCCTTGGCAACATGCTTTAAGTGATCAAAAAACTTCATGATCATTTCACTCTCAGAAATCAAGTCCTCTTCAGAAAGACTCTTGTACAAAGACCTGAGCGATTCCTGAACCTTGCCACTCATCTCCGGGTCCAGACTCCATCTGTGTTTAAATTCTTCATCCTCCTTCAACTTTTCGAACTCCTCACCAAGTACTAAGAAGAAATTGATGTGGTTCTGAAAATCCTTATCCTTAGATAGGTGATCAAGAAAGTCCTGCTCGTGGACAATACCACCAAACTCAAGCATGTATTTTTTAAGCTCGTCAAAAACACTCTTATAAGCCCCGAACGCATCAGACTTTCTGATAGCACTAATTGCAGAGTTCTCAATTTGTCGAACCCTTTCCCTGGTAATTTTATAGGCCTTGCCTATTGCCTCCAAAGTCATCTTTGGAGTATCCTCGTCGAGACCAAATCGCTTCTTGAGCACACTCCTCGACCTCTCAGGTAAGACGGCCAAAAAGCTCTTGGTGACCTTCTGGGGATTAAAAGATAGTTTATTTGTTTTTGCCATATAGATGTTCTAACATTTTCCTTTTTTAAAGTCAATACATGTTGTCAAATGACAATATTTATTAACCGATTTTTGACTACAAATATTTTTTTTATCTTACTACTCCCAACCCACTTTCTAACATTTTCCCTTTGTAAAGCAAGGCTTTTTAGCTTATCATCCGAAATATTCATCGTCAACTCCATTGTGTCTCTGACCTTACTATTAACCTGAATTACAATTTTAATTTTAGAATTATTTTTGTGTTCTAATTTGTACTTAGGCCAAGCAGAAAGATGAATAGATTTTTTGTTTCCAAGCCTCTCCCAAAGCTCTTCGGTAACATGAGGTGCTAGAGGTGCAAGCAAAATTAAAAATGTTTCGAAATAACTTTTAGGAATTGAGACAGCTTTGTCAAACTCATTAACAAGAATCATCATCGCAGATACCGCGGTATTGAACTTCATCCCCTCGTAATCATCTGAGACTTTCTTGACTGTATTGTTCACAAGCCTATCAAGTTCATCATTTTTATTATTCTTATCATCGGAAATTTTTTCTATACATCTCCAAACTCTCTCAATGAATCTTCGAGATCCTGCGACGCTATCCGTATTCCAACTAATCGCGTCGGCAAATGGTCCCATAAACATTTCATACACGCGCAACGTATCCGCGCCCAACAACTTAACAATTGAGTCGGGATTAATTACATTTCCTTTCGATTTTGACATCTTCTGACCGTCTGGAGCCAGCACAAAGCCATGGGCCGTTCTCTTCTTGTAAGGCTCTTTCGTTGGCACCAATTTTTGGTCAAACAAAAACTTGTGCCAAAATCTTGAATACAGCAAATGTAGTGTCACGTGCTCCATGCCACCGTTATACCAATCTACCGGCAACCATGTTTTTAGTTTATTTTTATCTGCAAAAACTTTTTTATTTTTCGCATCAATGTACCGCAAGTAATACCAACTTGATCCAGCCCAGTTCGGCATCGTATCTGTTTCGCGCTTCGCCCACCCTTTACACTTTGGACACCTGACCTTAACCCAATTTTCGATCATGGCCAACGGAGATTCACCAGTATCAGTTGGCTTGTAATTTTTTACATTTGGCAATTTTACCGGCAAATCCTTCTCGGGCACTGGCACTAGTCCGCAAATCGCGCAACTGACCACTGGTATCGGTTCACCCCAATATCTCTGTCTTGAGAACACCCAGTCACGCAACTTATACTTTGTTTTCTTTTGTCCTCCGACAAACTGAACAATTTCATTAACAACATCAGAACTTAGTTTACCGTTAAATTTTCCAGAGTTGATCAAAACTCCTTGATCAGAGTGAATCAATAATTTCGAGTAAAAACTATTTTCAGCAATCCAGGAGTAAACATTCCCCGGTTCCTTGCCTGGCTCTTTATCATTAAATGTCGCACCATATCTATCAATAAGATCATTGGTCTTCTCGTTCAAAAACATTTCCTCAATTCTACCGTCTTTGTGTTTGAAAATAAAATAGAATCCGTCACGAGTGCTGAATTCATTCCAAAAATGAGGCTCCATATTCTTTCTTATCAATTCCTTGTACTTGTCAAGTTGGTCGTAAGGAATTTCAACTTCAAAGTAACCGTCATCAGTCTTCCTTAAAATTTCTACACCAATGCTCTCGATCGCAGCCTCATCCACGCCCATGACATAACTCATACTTTTTTTAGATTCCTTTAAAATCACTGGAATAATTGGCAAATTAAATTTCTCAGCAAAATCTTTATCTCGCTTATCGTGAGCAGGCACGGCCATAATTGCCCCCGTGCCATAGTGAAATAAAACATAATCAGCAATGAAGATTGGGATCTCCTTTTGATTAGCAGGATTTATTGCTTTAATTCCTTTCAACTCAATACCAGTTTTCTCTTTACCTTCTACAGTTCTCTCTAGCTCAGATCTCTTTTTTGTTTCAGTCGCATATGCGACCACCTCATCCCAATTCTTTATCTTATCCCTTAGATCTAACAAGGTTGGATGATCCGGAGCTAATACTAAATATGTCGCACCAAAGATAGTATCTGCGCGAGTGGTGAAAACTGTGACTGGAGGATAGTCGCTGAAGGATTTTCGAGTGTCTGGCCGAGCTTCAGCGAGGAGATCCGAGGACCGAGTAAATCGTTCTGCGACTAGCCGGAAGTTGATCTCCGCCCCCTCACTTCTACCTATCCAATTCCTCTGTTGAAGTTTAATATTCGGAAGATAATCAACAAGATCAAGATCTTTATCTAATTTATCCGCATACTTTGTAATAGACAGCATCCACTGCTCCTTCTCTCTTTTATCTGTCTCACCACCACACCTCTCGCAATGATTATCGATCACTTCCTCATTTGCTAATCCGATCTTACACGAAAGACACCAATTAATTGGCATCTTCTTTTTATATGCCAATCCATTCTTCAAGAGCTGCAGGAATATCCACTGTGTCCATTTGTAATAACCTGGATCTGTTGTATTCACCTCCCTATACCAGTCAAAAGAAAATCCGCAAGACTTTAACTGTTTCCTAAATATATCTGTATTCTTCTTCGTAATTTTTATTGGATGTATGCCGGTCTTGATCGCATAATTTTCTGTTGGTAAACCAAACGCATCCCAACCTATCGGATAAAGCACATTAAAGCCTTCCATGCGTCTCTTCCTTGAGATAATATCCATAGCTGTGTTACTTCTAATATGGCCAACGTGAAGCCCGTCGCCAGACGGATATGGAAACTCAATCAAAGAATAAAATTTACTTTTTTTGGACTTATCAAGCGCCTTATAGATTCCAGATTTTTCCCACTTCTTTTGCCATTTGGCCTCGATTTTCTTATGATCGTAATTATTAATTTTAGTTTGCTTCATACAAGATATAAATTACATTAAAATTGACAGAAATACAAATTACTATATGATTGGCCAAGATAATTTTAAAGTTCGTTAAAAATATAAGGAGGCGCGAGATGATCACAGCAACCTGGCTGATTATAAGGGTTTGGCTTTGGGGAATAGTAGCTATCGCCTTATTTGATCTGGTGAGTAATACTTTTTACACAATCACAGATTGGGTATGGTGCCACTATGGACCAGAGAAAAACGCTGGGCCAATACATATTCTGAAAAAGTTCAGGGAAACCGTAAGACTCTTCCAGACTAAAAACGCTAAATTGGTTAAAATACAAGAGGTACCAGACCTGGATCAGGAGCTAAGTGGTAGATACAAGGTCGACTACTTGGGTGACGACGGTCAGTTTAGTTTCCATTGGAAATCACTTTATCAAACTAGTTTTTTATCTCGACTAAATAGGCTTTGGAGACGACATCTTGTGCCCATAGTTTTCTGGCCTCTACTGCTAGGCATCTACATTCTTGGTTGTATTGAAACAAAAATTTACCAGGTCAGAAATAGTTAGATTCTCACAGCACCTTCTGAGTCCCCGCCATGGGGACTTTTTTATTCCGATTTTTAAATTGATCCAACACTATAGACTTTTTACAAATTTCCTCATGTCCATCTTGCATATACTCAAACCAGCTTGATAGTGGCTTTAACTTGGGGCCTTAGACCCCAAGTAGTGGTAGTAATCGTAAAAAAACCGCCAAGTTGTAGCTTGGCGGTTTGATTGTTTAATATTTTTTACAACATCTTCCAAAGAGTAATAGCCAAATAATCATTGAGGACTTTCTCGGCTCGTGCTACGTCCTCAACGTCCGGGCCAAAGTCTGGATCAAAAACAAGAGTTAGCTCGGGAATATTGTGACGAATTTTCTTTCCATCTGCTCTGACTATCTTGAAATTCCAAACCTGTTTCATCTGACGGTGCGCTGGGATAGAAGCAATTACCGTCCATCCATTCTTATCTATCTGGAATCGAAAAGATTCAACCCATTTCGCCCGAGGTGACTTACGATATGGCGTAACAACCGCGCCCTCAAGACTGATCTTTTTCTCAGCAATCATACCCTCTGCAATCTTCCAAATATCTGACATGGATTGTTTAGTGATACTAGCCACTGTCTGAAGATAAAAATATCCTCCCCAGAAACTAGCGCCGCTACCGTCTTCGATAAACTCACCAGTCTTAACCTTTTCGATCAACGCCAAAATAATTTCAGGAATATGGTTCTTAATTGGTCGCTTAAACTGCCTCAGAAACTCTTTTCTCAACTCTTTGTGACGTCTTCGTACAACCGATTTGCGATGTCGACATTTTTGCGGTTCACCAATACTGACCACACCATGCTCTGGGTCAATTTGCCAGCCAACCCCTTCTTTGAAATCACACTCACAATAAAGCTCTCGTCCGACATATTTCTCGCCCTCCCTACTACGATCAGTTATATCACAGAGAACAGAACCAATATATTCCATCCATGCCACTTCATGACTTAAAACCACAAAGGTCTGAAGAATAGAAAATTTTGGATCATCACCATGCGTTTCATAATATCTCGGCAAACAGTCATTTATCATTTACTCCTCCTTTCAACGTTCAACACCTAGAAACATAGTAGCAAACACACAATATATTTACTATCAAACATATACTTCATTTTAAAAGCAAAATAATGTAGAATAAAAATTGCATGGAGCAATTATACAATATTAAAGAGAAAGAATCACAACCGAAACTTTTATTCAAAGTAATTTTAATGCGCCACCAGGAACCATTTTATAAGGATGAGGGACATGATTTAACAGAGAAGGGTGTGGCAGGATCTATTGTGGCAGGGAAAAACTTAAAGAAGGACGAGTTCTTTTCTAAAGATAAACCGATTATACTTTTTCACTCCCCAAAACCCAGGGCCAAAGGCACATTAAGTTTTGTTGCTGAAGGGGCAGAGATACCAACAGAAGATAAAAGAGAATTTAAGATATTGAGAGATAGTGATATTAAGAATAGGGATGCGGTTCTTACTAGAATTCAAGAAATTAACACTGATCCAGAAAAAATCGCTGAGGATCATTACAAAAATGAACTATTCCTAAACCGTCCTGAAATTATCGAACCGCAAGAAAATAAAAGAAAACGGCTTTACCGTGCTATGGAATATCTAATTAGGGTACTGACGAAGGGTGCGGTTAAGCCAAAAGAAGATATCCCACAAATTCTAGCCGTATCGCACTTTGAGGTAATTACACATCTAATCAACGATGTTTTTGGAATTGAAAAAGTTGGTCAATATAATTCACCATCGTTCGGCGAACAAGTTAAAATTTCAGCTTACCAAATTACAGATAAAGACAAAATTTTGTTGAATATCGGCTTTCGTGATCTTGAAAAACGAGTTGTATTTAATAGAAAGACGAGATCAATTGAGCAGATAAGCACAATTTAACCATGGGCAACAAAATCTTTGTTTTAATTAACGAAGGAAAGATCGGAGGTTTTACTGAGAAACCAAAACTGATAGAAACTGTGATTTCACGAGTTTTTATTTTCGATAAAGAAAATATTGTTTTAAAATTTTATAAGAGAGACAACGACTGGTGGAACTCTGATATGAAGGATATTTCCAAAGGTCCATCAAGGATACAATTCATACGTAACGATTTTAAATTTAACCATTTTTTAAATCCAAAAACATACTTCGCACTAAAGACAGCGCAGATCGTGAACGGAAGTGTCAAACTGGCTGAATCAAAAAGTGACGACGACGAACTTGTTATTGTAATGCACAAAGAAGATATCGCTCGAACGTTTACAAGTGTGCTGATTAAAAACACTTTGACACTGGATGAGTATAAAAACATAGGGCGAACTTTGGCTAAAGTTAAAATATCAATCCCAAAAGACTTTTTACCAGGCAACAAATCTAACTGGTATGAGCAGATGAAAATCCGACTTCAAGATCTAGCTGGCTGGGTATCAAATGAAAAAGATTTCCCTAGTGAAGTAGCAAATAAGGCACTGGAGTTGTTAAATAACGAGTTGGAGAAGAACAAAAATAAATTCCAGAAAATAAATAGAAATGATCTTTTTGTCTTAATTGATTGTAATTCAGAAAATCTTATATACTCAGATGGCAATTTACGATTTATTGATGCCTACTCGCCAAAGGACGACTGGCAAATAGGAGCTTTCGATGTGGATGTTTTTAGAACAGGAAGTGATATCTACGCACTGGCCGAGCAAAATGCCTTCGACGCCTATTTAGAGGGTGTTAATGAAGTCGCAGGTAATTATTTAGATAAAAGTCATTCGGACTTTTATCTTCTTTATGGCGCAACAATCATGGCTCCATATTTCTTCATGCGGAGCAAAAAAGATAAGAAATACTTACCCATAGCCAAAAAGTATTTGAGGTTTATTATGAAGCTTCTTAAGTAATCTTTACTCAAATTTAAAAAATTATGCAAACACAAAAAGCTTTAGAATATTTTGAGAAGAACTACATAAACTTTCTTGAGGATCTCAAATCTCTTGTTCGTATTCCAAGTATCTCAGCCAGTGGCTTTGATCATAAGAATGTGGCTAGTTCGGCCGAGGCTGTATCAGCGCTCATGAAAGAGTCAGGCCTAGGGAACGTAGAAATCTTAGCGGTTAATGGTGGACATCCATACACCTATGGAGAATGGCTTGGTAAGAAAGGTGCAAAGACTGTTCTCATGTACGCCCATCACGATGTTCAACCAACTGGTGATATTTCGAAGTGGCAAACAAAACCATTTGAGCCCGAACTGAAAGGTGATCGACTCTATGGCCGCGGTGCCGCTGATGATAAGGCCGGCGTTGTTTCAACTATTGCATCAGTGGCTTCGTACTTAAAGTCATCTGGCGAACTGCCCTTGAATGTAAAAATAATTATCGAGGGTGAAGAAGAAATTGGCTCCGAAAATTTACCACATCTTCTTAATCAATACAAAGAAAAATTAATGGCTGATTACATTATACTTTCAGACACTGGCAACTATGACATTGGGATTCCTGCAGTTACAACACAGCTACGCGGCATAGTGGCCATTGATATAACTGTCTCAGCACTTAAACAACCAATGCACTCCGGTATGTGGGGCGGGCCACTTCCCGACCCCGTTCAAGCTCTCGCTAAAATTATTGCAAGACTTACAGATGATAGAGGCAAAATTTTGATACCAGGAGTTTATGATGACGTGACAGAATTATCAACAGTCGAAAAAAAGAAAATTCAAGATCTCCCATGGAACGAAAAGTTGTTCAGAGAACAAGCCTGCGTACTGGAAGATGTAGAACTAGAGCATGATACCGAGCATTCTCCGAACGAGCAGATCTGGTTTCGTCCATCGCTCTCTGTAAATGCAATCCAGGCATCATCACGGGAACAAGTTTCAAACATCATTGTTGATTCCGCTTGGGCGCATGTAGGAATTAGAATAGTGCCAAATATGGATATGAATAAAGTTCTCACTTCACTTACAAATTTCCTACATGACTCTGCCCCAAAAGGCCTCATAGTTGAAATCAAACCTCACACCTCGGTCTCGTGGTGGAAAACTGACACCAAACATGCAGCATTCAAGGCAGCAAAGATGGCAATCGAAAAGGGTTATGGACGCGAGCCAGTATTTATCGGCTCAGGTGGTTCAATAGGTTTCGTGGAGCCATTCACAAGGGCCTTAAATGATGCACCGGCAATCTTGGTTGGTGTAGAAGATCCGCAAACCAACGCACACTCGTGGAATGAGTCTCTTTATCTTCCCGACTGGAGGAAGTGTATCATCTCAACCATCCACCTTTTTGCAGAGTTGGCTAGGATTAAGAAATAAGAAGAAATAACATTCTCATTCATAAGAATATTTGAGTATCTACAAATTACTATACAAGTAGTTTATTTTGTGCTACAACAAATCAGAAACATCTAGATCTTTTACAGAGTAGAAAGGAGAATATCGTGGCATTAGGACCAAGCGAAGAGACTGTTCGAGAACAAGTTGAAAACGAAATTGAAGAACAGGCTAAACACTGTGCTGAAGATGCAAATCGTCGTTGGGAAGAGATTGACGACTTAGAATCTAGGGGTACAGTAGTCAATATTGGATTTTGTGTTGTAAATCAGCGTAAATTCATGGTTTTGCCAATTGCTGAAAAGACCATGAGACTACTAACAAAACTCGGATATAAATGCAAAAAAGATGGAAAAGTTACTCGACAGCGTAACCAAAATGAAAACCAAAGCGGATATATTTTGGGAATCAGTGCCGAGAAACGCAAGGAGGATGATATGAGACTACCCGAACCTGAGAATCAAATTACGCAGGAAAAGAAAGAAATAGATATCAAGGTCGTGGCGCCCAACTCACCAGACAAACTAAAGGCTATTGATAAACTTCGTGATAGATACAACAGAGCAGTTAGAGACGACGAAGAAAAAGTCAGGGCGCACGAGGAGAAGCTTAAGGAAACTGCGAAATGGAACCTCGAGCAGATAATCGAAGATGCTGAAATGGCTGTAGACGAGAAACGAACTTTTGTTGAATACGATTTTAGTCTTGTCACAGGCCGTGAGGATTTCGACAAAATTATATCTTACCTCGCAGAGTTGCTCGTAAACGAAGGATTTTACGTCCAAAAGCTGGGTGACATTCTGCAAAATGTACCCCGGCAAGGTGAGCTGAGTCAAACAATAGAGATCTCGGGGTGGGCGCCAAAAAAATAGGCTGTCCATAGCCCATCGTTATGGTGGGCTTTTTTACTCGACATTTTTTTGGCATTATGATAGAAAGATATTCGAACCAAAAAAAGATCTTTCTAATTAAAATGACAAAGGAGGAACAATGTTCACACCACTCATGTTTAAATTATTGGGACCAATCTGCTTCTT
Organism: Candidatus Vogelbacteria bacterium; assembly: GCA_016201465.1. Taxonomy (GTDB): domain Bacteria; phylum Patescibacteriota; class Minisyncoccia; order Phycocordibacterales; family UBA12445; genus JACQCV01. The sequence continues at coordinate 19,447 of JACQCV010000030.1, forward strand.
GATTTGTCTATATGATCCTCTACACGATCTATCCGGGGTATATAACTACGATGGGCCATTCAGACGTTATCAATATAAGGATGTGCCATATTCGATTGGTGAATTCTTCCACTGGTCTCTACCATTTGGTGTCTTGATTGTCTGGATTCTATTTATGATCTACAAGGCCTTCGCCTGGTAGAGTAATCTAAAAAACGATGATTACAGATGATTGTGATGGGGTTGACGAGGATGATGATGACTACAATTACAACGGGCCAATGGCTTAAGACCTAAAGGAGGTCCCGAGATGAAAACCTTTGAATTTTATGATAGTGACATCACCAGAGAATGTTCAGTTTGTGGAGTTCGTACTTGTAACATGCTGATCCTCCGGGAAGATAAGAAGCTTGTGGATATGCGAGTATGCAACAAGCTGGACTGTCTGACCCAAGTAGTCGAGAAGTTAAGAAACAACCAGGTAGACAAGACCAAGACCAACGAAATTGGTCCAAGGGGTCCTGGCTTCCCCGGCTGCGCCCTTAACGGAGACTAAAAGGACAGAGAAGAATGACTAAAAGCAGAAATAAGACTCCTGAGAAAAACCTGGACAATGTAATCAATCCCGGAACTGGTAACAAGAACCGTGGCCGCCGAGAATCTGTTTTTGAGGAGACCAACGACACTAAGGAAATTCCGCACTACGGCACCGAGCGTCAAGATAATGTCGGTACTGGCCCAGACGACACTGGTGGCCACGACGGTCCGGATGGAATCTAAACAGGTAAAGCCCCCAGAGCAATCTGGGGGTATTTTTATTTCTCCTTTTTGTTTTCTGCTTCCTGAAATATTTCTTTTTGCCGCAAATACCAGGCCAAAGGTAGAATGATCATTGCAACAATTGCGATACATCCAATAAATTGCCAAAGATTTGATATCATGGCGAAACCCTCGTACCGCAACCATAGATAGCGCAAAGACCGGCATTCCACTCTACGCAGTCTGGGTGAAACAAAACTTTACACGAAGGACACCTCTTAGCCTTATTGTGGATTTTAAAGTCTTCAGCACAAATAGGACAATGTGGACCCAATTCGATACTTATCTTTTTATCTACCATTATCAACTTTCGTCTAACGAAAAATCCTACCACGACTCCAAGTATTATAGATATGGATCGCCAAATCCAATCACCCAACCTCTTGAACACAGCCCCAGATTTGCCGACAAGGTAAACAGGCCAAATCCAAATAATTACTAGTATGAGTAGTAAATCAGGAAATGTCAGCTGAATAAACTCCAAAGAACTCAACTTATATATCAAGCAACAGGCAGTAAATATCGCTCCTAAACAGTAGATAATGTTTAGAAAGTCCATAAAGTCCGCTCCTTTTAAAACGTTAAAGAACTATTTTACACAACACTATCATCTGGCAATCAGGGCGTCAAACAGGTCGCTTTATATGTGTTTGGGAATATTCTCGAGATGAGTCTGTCTTCTTATTAGGATTGAAAATATTTTGAGGGTCAAAAATCTTCTTAATGTCTTTGAATATTTTATACACTTCATCCCCAAACATTTTCTGGATGTATGGCCCGCGTAGAAGTCCATCATTATGCTCAGCCGAAATTGATCCGTGATATTCAAAAACCAAATTATAAACCTCTTCCATAGACGGTAAAATTTTTGACCTCTCGTTTTCATCTTTTAGATCCATTAGTGGGATAATATGAAAATTACCATCACCAACATGTCCTGCGATAGTGTACAAAAGTTTATACCTGTCTAAAATTTGATAAAGTTTTGGCAAAAACTCATTTAAATATTCCGGCTTCACAATTAAATCGTCAATGTATGGTGCCGTCTGTTTACCAATAACCTTGTGGCGCAATAAATTAAAACTTTCGCGCCTAATCGTCCAATACTTTTTTTCATCCTCCGCATCTCTCGTGATTCGAGAATCAAAACCCATTTTCTTAATTGCGTCACGAAGGCCGATAGACTTTTGATTTAATTCTTCTTCGCTATCACCCTCAAACTCCACAAGAACCACGAGTTTAGGAATCCCAATCCTCACCACCTCAAAAACGTCTGGCAAAAAACTTAAAAGTAAAGAAGATAGATTTCGAAAACCCATTAATTTAAGTAAACCTGGCAGGAATCTTATAGACAACTTAAGGGTATGGTCATCAAAAGATTCTAAGCTCGTTGGATTATACTTTAGTATCTGTGTAATTAACGACGGTAGTCCACCCAGATCCTTTAAAAAAACAACAACCATGTGAGAAAACTTTTTTGTTTTGACTAATTTAAATGTCGCTTCTGTTGTAATACCCAAGGTTCCTTGTGAACCTACAAAAAGTTTAGTCAAATCAAACTCCCCCGTCTCTCTATTCCAAACATCCCAAACATTGTATCCAACAGAATTTTTCGAAACCTGTGGTTTAGCATTTTTAACCAATCTGTAATTACTCTCAAGAAGACCGTACATAGCACGATACATCCCACCCTCAAAATCGATCTGCTTCATTTTCTCATCCAGCTTCTCTTTATTCAATTTCTCAATTACATACTCTTTGCCATCAGATAGTACAACCTTAAGTTGAGAAACATAATTTTCCGTTTTCCCGTACACCAAAGATCTTTCACCTCCTGAGTTATTATTTACAATTCCACCAATGGCGCACAATTCACGAGACGCTGGATAGGATGGCAAAATATAATCTTTAGTCAGTGTAACCTTCTCAAAATCCCTATAGAAAACACCAGGTGCTACCGTAATTAACCCATCATCATTAATTGATCCGAGCCAATTAAAATGAGGAAGAAAATCCAAAACAATCGATTCCCCTAGTGATCCACCGGTCATATCCGTACCGGCCGATCTTGATGTAATCGATAACGAAGGATTTTGACGCTTGTTATCAAGAACAAATTTCACAAGCTTCTTAATATCATCAGAATCCAGAGGCGCAACCACGACATCTGGCTTAACCTCAAAGAGACTGGCGTCAGAAGTAAATTGTTTGATAGTTACATCATCTACAGATACCTCACCTGCAATTATTTTTTTAAGAGAATCAGCAAGCATCATTGCGTTCATTCTACCACACGATTGTATTTAGAAAAAATTACTTCAGTAAATCAAGTTTACTTTTCTGGAACGAGCCAATAAGAATTTTTTGGTCTTTTCTTAGTCTCTGCTTCAATTTCAGCTCTAACTATCTTATATGCCTGTGCGCGCAATTTGGATTCCGGCTCAACTTCTTCAGATAGCATGGACTTTAGAAAAGAGATAATATACCCAACATCACCTTTAAGTTTTTCAGACTTCGAGGCCTTCATATACTCTTCAAGCTCTGGAGCCATGGCGGCGGCCGCCTGTCTTAGCGCGGCCGTTTTATCCATCCCCTTTTCTAAATTTTCCTCATAATTAAGTCTGGCAAGCTCCGTTGGTAAGACCAACATCTCTCTGAGTTCAACAATAATCTCATTTATACGATCACGCATCCAAGCGATTCTCGTTTCAAGTGCCGCGTTTGCAAAAGTGTTATCAAAATTATATGCCAAAAGTTTTTCTCTCTTGTCTTCGTCAATATCTAAAGTCTCAGTGCTGAAATCCTCTATTAGCTTGTCCCAATCAAGCCGGTCCCTCACAAACTTTTTATCATCATAGCCACGTGTCTTAACTTTAACAGTTATCAACTTTCCATTCGCATCTCGATACTGCGCCATAAGTCCTTCGAGATTTTCCAAATTGCCCTCCTGCTGCGCGTATTCATAAATTTGAGCTATGGTCATGCCTTTAAACTTTTCTGTTAAATCCACTGCCGTCCGTGTGCCCATAGATTTAGCCCCGTCTTCGACAGCACTCCATTCGTCATTAACGCCAGTTTCTTTATCAACCGCGTTAAGAAGAATAAGCGACTTCTCACTACCATAATCAACAATATGTGCTTCGTCCGGTAGAATAATTTCAAAAAGATATGTTTTGGATGGATCCATTTTGTCCTTGTTCATCTTATCAAGAAGTTCTTGGGCAGGCTTAGTAAAAGCATCGTTCTCAAAACTAAACTTAGTTGATACGCGCCACTTTCCGTTCCAAAAGTAAACAATCCCCATTGAACCATTGGCCTTTTCAAAAACTTTTTCCGGGACAATGTTCAACTCCTCGAGAGGAATCTCAACCCCGGCCTTATGTGTCTTCTCAAAAGGTCTAGCCACCACAAGACCACCACTATCAATAATCAACCCTCTAAAATGTCTAAGCGTCGGTAGTTTTTCCCAAAGACCACTCGCATCTGTAGTTCGAGAGTAGTTTATGATTGTTAATCCCGCGTACTCGCCCATCCCTTCCTTTGTTTCGATCATTCCAAGTTCATCTGAGTATTTTACTAACGCGAGCAAATCAGCGCCACCTGGGAGTGCTCCGCTCTTCATGATTTCATACAGCTTTACCACAGAAGACTCTTCTGCAGATAAAAACTTGAGTTCGGGATAATACATTCCTTGTAGTACACCACGTAGTGGTGCATCTATGTCAAGCCCAACCGTACCCGAAATCATGTTCACTTGTGCTGGTGGTTCATCGTGTGTATGTCCACCAACCACCAGTATGCCAGGATCTTTTGCCACAACATTCTTAAGTTTTTCTGTCTGTATCCTACCTCCGGCAAATTCACCCTTTAATCCATGCACATATCTACTAGAATCTTTATCGATGTCTTTTGCTGAAAGTGGCATTCTTGGTAGTGATGCGTGAACAACTGCCAGATTTTTCCATTCCATAAAGGTCGGGGCAACTTCAAGCATTTCAATTATTTTTTGAATTGACCTTTCACCCAATCTCTCCTTAAGCTCTTTAGCGGTTTGATTTGTTTCGCGAGAACCGCCACCCAGATTACCCTTCAGCACCTTAAGGAGGTTCTCGTCATGGTTACCCTTTATTAAAACTGCCCTACCCTGCCGGACCAACGCCGAAATATATATAACAGCCTCGGCATCGTATGGTCCTCGGTCCCCAATGTCACCAACGAAAACTATTTTTCTTTTCCGATATTCTTTATCGCCATGTTCTCCTTCAAGGTTTTCGTGTCTAATCTTACCCGTCAATTCTTTGACTGCTGTCACGCATCCATGAACATCACCGACAAGGAAAAGTGGCTCATCTTTGAGATCACTCTCTCTTTGTATATTGACGAAATCTTTATTTTCAATCGACGCTTGAGACACCGGAAAAATAGAGAGTTTCGTACCCTCTTCAGCGTCTTTAGGAATCTTCTCTACTCGCTCGATAACTTTGTCAATATTAAATTCCGTGGGATATGAAATAACTGAGGTAAGATTTAGTTTTGAGCGCTCTTTAATGATGTAAGACACAACGTCACTAACAGTCTGATCTGTAATTTCAGATGAAAGTCTCGTAGCCACAGATCTAACATCAATAACCTGGTGTGACATAAAGTTGTAATCCAAAAATTCTTTTGTCTTAAACATATCAACGTCTTTAACACGGATCAATGAACCGGCTGGAACGGATAAAACTTCACGAGATTCTAAATTTTCTTTCTTCAGCAGTCCGATCTCAGCGTAACCAAGAATAGTTTCAGATATCTTGGCCTCTTTCATCAGCTCCTTATCAGCCCCCAGGGAATCCATATACTCATCTGGCAATTTGACAGCCACCTGAGATGCCACGTCCGGCTCGACCACATAAACAACTTTAATGTGCTTACTCTTTTCAAGAGCGTTCCTTACTAGCGAGTAACCACTTTTCTTTGACTTTATATATTCTGCGCCAGCATGCCTCTTCCTATCAGTATCTCTTTGAGCCGCCATCTCAGGGGGCACGTTCAAGAAAATGGTGACTATCTCTGCACCCGTCTTCTCTGCTATCTCGTAAAATTCGTTTCTCTTTTCCTCCGTTAGACTCTGCGCATCAAGAACAGCAATTTCATTTTGTTTAAGCCTTGTCTCCGCAATTTTTCGTGCGAGCAAGAAAGCTTTACTAGAAATAACCTGGTTATGAATATTGCCAGTCAGTTCATGTCTTAAACGATCTGTGCTAATTACAGAGTCAATAGGGAAATTATTGTATGCAAACGTGCTTTTTCCACTCCCCGGAAGACCCACCAGCAGTACCAAGGTTTTTTTACCAATCTCAATGCTGTTTTGTGACTCGTTAATCTCTACAATTCTAGGAACCTTATTTTCAACAGTCTTTGACGCAGATATATTTTCTTTATTTTTCATATTGATAATTATATACAAAAACCCCCATCAACAAAAGTTGATGGGGAGTTATTTTTTCTAGTAGGTGGAGTATTTAGAACCCTGGACAGAAGATTCGGCAGGCAGATACCTCATCTCAATCTCTCGCATAGCTTCATTTAGCTCATGGTAGAGAATCCAGTATTTCTCGGCGTAAGGCATATAGTAAAGCCGTGTCTCCTCAATCTTCCGCCGCATCTTCTGCTCGGAGCAAGCTCCCAAAGTCAACAGATTATGAAGACGATCGGCAAGCTTGATCAAGAAGAAATCTCGATCCGCGGTAGCAAAGAGAGCGTGGTAAGCCTTCTCTTGCTCTTCTTTGGAAGAAAATTCTGATCGCGGACGTTTGGTAAGACGCTCAACGAGCTCTGCCACACGCTCACCAAAATTCTCTTTGACCCTATCGATTGGATAGGTTGGTAGATCTTCGGAATTATCATGAAGCATGCCTGCTAGAATGACGTCCAGATCTTTTACCCGGAGGTAGATTATGAGGATTAGAACGACAAACCGAGGATGTTCAAAATAACGCTCTCCACTCTCCCTTGTAATCCCTTTAAAGCCCTGCTTTGTGTCCTCATACGCTCGACGCATGAGCTTGTGGCGAGGATCTAGAGATGGAAATATTTCCGAGACCACCTTAAAAAACAACTCCTTGTTCCAAGTGATTGAAAGAATGGCCTTAACTTTGTCGAGAAGTCCTGACATGACTACCTCCTCCAGTTAATCAATGAACAAGTTACTTATATACTACTTATAGACTACATGTCCAGATAAGTCAAGAAAGCTTGACAAAGATTTTATTCTAAGTAGCTTATCACTTGTAGCTCTAACTCAGCATTGTACTTTGATTCTATACAATTCGTGCACAACGCACAGGAATAGACCTTAAGGAGGTCGGACTATGTGGGAAGCTGTTACAGCAGCAGCTGCTGCTATCTTTGTGGTTGGGTCATGGCAATTTCTAGTGTTTGTCGCACTGGTTGTCCTATTCGCCCTTTGGGGGGTTCAGAATAAAAATGGTGACTGGGCTGCTGGAGTCATCGTGCTTGCGATGCTCGGATTCCAGTTGGTTGGGCCAGCTGATGGGTTTAAGCCCTTCACACTCATTCGTCAGAATCCAGGAACCTCAGCGATCCTACTGACGCTACACCTCGTAATCGGATTCCTAATCTATTCACCATTTGTTCGTTGGCTATTCTTCAGCACCGACAGACTGAACGAACTGTATGATCTGTTAACTGAGTTCATGAAGACCCATGACGTGAAGGGGGACGAGGTTCCAGCCGAGCTCATCGAAGAATGGGTCAGCTACACCAAGCGCTATGGGTTCGACGCCACTGATCCACGACCCAAAATTGCAGATCACAAGCAGGACTATCTGCGATGGGCATTCATGTGGGAGGTTGACGCCCCCTGGACCCTGTCCCGCAAGCCACTAAAGCGTTTCGGCAACTTCTGCTACCGGTCCATGAGTGGTGCAATGGACAGAAGTTCCAACTGGTTCTGGAGAAATATGATCAAGAACTTCCCGGCCTTTCGTGCAGTTGCTGCCGCTACGACCGCTAACGCTACTGTCGCGTCAGCAGTTGAGACTCCCAAGACTAAGTAACGCACAGTAACAGTATTAGAAATCCCCGAGAGCTTAATGCTCGTCGGGGAATTTTTTATTCGCAAAATATTCGTAGAAAGTTTTAACACCTACACAGCCAACTAAATTGAGCTGTCAACCAGTTTTATTGCAGTCAAATCTACATTTTCCCAATTCCCCACTCCGGATGCTGTTTAATCAACTTTTGTAAGTAGGAACGACCGGGGCAAATTTGATACCTTCTGCCACGAATAGTTCCCGATTCCAGACACAAATCGCAACATCCTCTGGATGAAGATTTTGAATAGCCCCTCTCTCTGAAAATCGCGAAGATATTTCGAGAAGCTTCTTACTCCTAAGCGAGAAGCCTCCATTACCAACAATTAGTTTGCCTAGTGAGTTCTGCGGGAAGTTGTGGGTATCGATCGACCACTGATTCACAAGCCAGGGTGCACCAACATAATCATACTTCAAGAACTCGCTTCGCCAAGAACCTGGATTGATCACAAATCCATCATACTGGACCAGCAAAACGAAATCTGTTTCCACATACTTGTATAGGTCACGGACACAAAAATCTGAAAACGTCTCAATCGAACCGATATGTGGGATCTCAACTGTTCTCGGATAATTAGTCGACAGCGATGTTAAAAGTTTAACATCGGCAAACTGAATCTCCCTCGAAGAAATATCCAAAGCCCTCTGAAGTCTTTCAACGTTCAAGCAGTCAATTCCCATTAGAGTTACGTTTGAAAGTTCAATCAAATTTACCCTCCTTCTAAGCTCAAATAAAATGCCCCTGAAGGTCAGGGGCAAATCAGTTCATGCACAAAAAGGGATTACTGCGACTGACGTAAGTGGCATAGTTAGATTATCATCTCTATACCATGCCGCACGACTTCCCACCGACTCAGCTAGAGCCATGGAAAAACTGATCAGAACAACCGAACTCCACGAATATCCCCAGAGACCACAAAGAATTGCGCCAACGATCCAAATGGCAGCAAAACCTGCCATGCTCTTATTCTTCGCCCATGGTAAGCGATATTTATCGCTCCCATACTTGTTACTGAAATAAATGCCAACAATTCTAGCGGCTGGATCACCAAGAGCCATAATAAGGATCATGAGGCTAAACTGAGATCGTGACAAAAAAGTCAGCGCGACAATAGACGATCCAAGCATTGGTAAGATGCCACAGAGCTTGGGAGGAAATGCTTTTTCCTCGTCGCTCATATAATCGCCAAATCTTTCTACCAGATAAGTCTGAAGAGCTTGGAACATTCGTCTTTCATGCTCAACGAATGCCACAAATCCAAAAGCGACGCACAAAGCCGTGACTCCAAGCACCACAGCAGAGAAGAAACCCATAGTAATGGTCGAGACAACATGAAAGAGAGCCCTCTTCAGTCCCAGATTATTGTTTAGTAAATTCACAAAGACCACCTCCTAGACAAGAGTTCTACCATATTGTAAAAATAATACAAGAGTTAAAATTTGGTTTTCGCCTATTCGAGCTAAAAAGACTATGGTAGATCGACATATAATTAATTCTTAACCCTAACTCATGATCTCTTTAACAAGTTTATCCAATCCAATTTTCTTCTCCGCTGAAAATGGAATTACTTTATAATTTGGAAACGTCATTTGAATTTTCTTGAGTTGTTTTATTTTGTCTGATGATCTCAATTTGTCGACTTTATTTGCAATCACAATCACATTTTTATTCTCCTTCTCCAAAATTCTCAACATTTCTAGATCGTTAGAGGTTGGGCCCACATAAGCATCTATTATCAAAACAACCTTTTTTTGTTTATAACCTGAATCTACCAAATACCACTTTGTGAGCTTCAGGATTTTCTCTCTCAGAGCAACTGGCGCCTTGGCATATCCATACCCAGGGTTTTCCAACAGACTATCTGTTCCAACAACACCCTTTATAAATTTCGCGGACTTGATCTTCATTTCGTTATGCTAACAAAAAATCGCCACAATAGCGATTTTTTGTAGAAACTATTTCTTCTTCTTTGGTTTCTTTGTCTCTTTTCTCTGACGATTGTCTCCTTTCCCCATAGTTTTTATTATTACTAATAATTGGACTTATTATAGCACGCGGTATCAGATTTTCTTCTCCAACTCTTTTATAAGTGCCCCGCGAGCTTGATTCGCTTGTGAGTATTCACTAATATGTTTGAGACAATTTTGCAGAAGACTTGGTGATCTATCAAGTAAATCTCTAAAACTTACGCCCGAAACAAATAAGAACGTACTGTTTTCGTTGGCTGTAACAGTACAAATTGCTCCATCATCAAGAATAAAAGATCTCTCACCAAACAAACCCTGCGTCAACGGAGTATCCAACAAACTTATCGACTCAACATCCCCTTCGCCTTCAGTTTGATTCAGAACAACCGATCCAGCCAAAAGTATATAGACACCCTCCGATCTCAGTCCTTGTCTTAAAACGACTTCACCCTTACTAAACTTCTTCAATACAGCTCTATCAGCAAAAAACAATCGAAGATCTTCAACATCAATACCAATAAAAATTTCAAGCGACCTTAATTGATCTGAAATACCCAACTTCCGTTGAATCAAGATATTAACCAACAGTCTCTGTAAATCTGGATAATTCTGAGCTAATCTATCTAGGTCGTTCAAACCAATTTTCAATAATCGCGTAGCTGACTCTGCCATCACTGTGGCTGTCCTTTTTCTATTTTCCTCAAGCATTACAGCCTCTCCAATTACAGCACCCCTCATATCAATTCTACCAATCTCCTTACCGTCAACCAACACTCCGCAGGAACCGTGTACTAATATAAATAAAGAGTCAGCATTTTCCCCCTTCTTCACAATTGTCTCCCCCTGTTTAAAATCAACCGTAATAATATTTTCTGAAATGATTTGCAGATCAGTTACGCTTGGTCTCAAATAATCCAGAAGAGGAATATTTTTTAGATCAAAATTATCACCTATGGGGTAATTCGGAAAGTTACAAAGTCTTGCTATCTCATCAGTGAGATGCCGAGAAGTCATCCGGCCAGTACGATACTCTTCGGTCAAATAAAATAGCTTGCTATTTAGTTCATTGAGAACCGGTAGGTCCTGATTAGTAATCTGGAGTTGATCGTTCCAAAAAGTAAACTCACCCAAATAGCCTTCGGCACTTAGTAAATCCAGAAGTCTAAATAGATCACGTATAAATTTCTTTACTTTAAACACAAAGTCGTCTTTCTGCCCATAAGTAATAACTGCCGTATCTTTTATAAAAACTTCACCCATATTAATCGTCCCATCTTTAGTTAATGCAGGATAATATTCTGTGGTCTCATTAATATTTTTAAATGCAACTTTTCGCATAAGTAGCCCGAACGCAGCCTCTTCTCTGCCTGGTAAAGTTAAAAGATTTGCAAGACTTCTAAATAAAAGTGACATATCCAAGAGACTCGGGTCATCTTCATCTGTTATACCAACAAACAGATCAAGCTCGACCCTCTTTGGACTAATCTTTTTAGATAATCTTTCGAAGATGGCAGACAACTCTAGTGTTTCATTTAAATATTTTGAGATAGATCTTTCAGAATTAGTTTCTGATATACCCAAAAGTAGTAGAAAACATTTTGCCAAATGCCGTTCCCTAATTTCAAAAAATCTTTCCTCTATAGCGTCGACGAGAAGCCCCTTAGCCTCAGCGAGTTGCTTAAGAATTAAAACAAATCCATGACCTTCATAACCAAAAAAGTTTTGGTGATGTTTTGACGCCGCAGTCTTATATGGTCCACGGCACTTGACGAATGACACCGTTTCAAGATCTATGATTCTTCCATCAAGAGAGTAGTTACCATTAGACCAAGCGCCGAGCATATAACGATAGGCAAAAAACTCGGCATCCAATTGAGCATATTCGGTCAAAATTTTATCAAAATCAATTATGATGCTTGGTGAATATTCAACATGACTCGCTCTATCGAGAGCACCATCATCAACCCTCACCAACAAAGTAAGCGGAATCGGATTGATGGCCCACTTGAACTGCTTTGACTCCTTCAATGCCAAAACCGCAACGTGATCTATCGCACGCCTACTGAAATGATTAATCCACCTTGCCAAAACAACACGTCTAAACGACCCGATCATCTCCATCCTACCGGTACTGTGGCTCGGCTTAGTGCTCGTACAAAGCGAGGTTTTTCCAACACCTAAAACATTATGATGCTTACCAAAGTAGACAGCACGACCAGATCCCTGATTACCCGACAGGCCGATATCCGTTTTATCTTTTTGTCTGTCTGCAAAAACCGGAATAGTCTCTGTATTCTGCGGACATTTGTCATCTACTAAAACAATTGCAAACTTTTTAGACTGCCTTTCGGGATCACCACCATATCCTGAACTTGTAAAATATTCTTCATTAGAATATACAATCTCAAATTCATCCGATTGTAGCTGTCTTGCTTGATGGGGCACAAAGATCTCGGCACCGAGACGAGAGATTGCATCCGGCTTCTCAGAGAGATCATTGGTTACAGATTTGAAAGGTCGTCTTGCAACAATCCACCAGTGAGGCTCAGACTTCTGCCCCAAATTTTGTTCAACCAAACTATTAATATCAACCAAATAGCTTTCATAATATTCCTTAAGAATTTCCATCGCCATGATCCCGCTATTCTGCCGTTTAGTTAAACCCTTGAGACCGAGCTTACGACTTGGATACTGACTTGCAATGAAACAACCAGGTTTCAACTTCTTTATAAACTGCTTCCAGATTAAAATCGTCGCCAATATCCCATGCACATAATCTTTACTACTAATAGAATCATAGAACTCTTTCAATTGTGGTGAGAGCTCCATGCCATCTTCCACCTCTAGAGAAAAGAATCTATCTTGACCGCCCTTCATTGCTAAAGCGATGGCCATATCATCGAATGGATGGTTCGCCACAAGCGCATCTATTTTTATGGGAATATCTATACCAATCTGAGTGTCTTGCAGAAGTTTTGGAACTACTAACACCTTCGCCTTCGGCATTATTTTTTGATACAACTTTTGTATATACTCTGCTGCGGCCTGGTCTTGTTCAATAAGAATTATCGTTCCATGAAATCCCAGGAGTGCCAGTCCATCACCAATCTTTTTCTCATATCCAGGCGCGACTTCAACTACAATACCGTCCATAGGAACATGATTGTCATGAAGTAACTTTTGCCATATATATGATACAGACTTAATTTCTAAACTCATCATTAAGGCTGCTGGGGTTGTGCCAAAACCGATTGAGCTAGTGGGGGTAGTGTTTGAGCAAAGTCAGCTTCAATGAATTCCATCTTGGAGCCGGGGACGAGGGAGCCTTCAATAATTTTTTTAGCAATTGGTTCTTCAACCTGCTCTTGAATCGCACGATTCATTGGACGCGCGCCGAAAGTTCGATTATAACCAGCCTCCATGATTTTACCGACGAGCATCGGATTTATTACAAGCCCTATCCCCTTCTCTTGCAATCTCTTGGCTAATTTCTTCAACATTAATCCGGTAATCTGCCGTAACTCATCCTGATTAAGAGGGTGAAAGATAACAACGTCGTCAAATCTATTTATAAGTTCTGGTCTATAAATTCCGTCTGACACAATCTTGTTTATTATTTCCGTTTTAAACTTCGACGCGTCATCACCTCGTTCTGTAATATCAAAAATCATCTGACTAGCAGCATTTGATGTTGCTATGAAAATAATATTCTGAGTCGAAACCTTTTTACCACTCATGTCTGAAAAGAAGCCTTCATCCAAAATTTGTAGAAAAAGATTCAGAACATCCCTATCTGCCTTTTCAAACTCATCCAAAAGTAGGACGCCGTAAGGATTCTCACGAAGCATATTAGAAAGAACGCCGGGCTTATTATCTTGAAACGATCCGATAAGCCTGTTAATTGAATCACCAGCCTGATATTCTGTCATATCAAGCCTTAACATATACTTTTCATCTCCATAGAATATTTGTGCAAGAGCCTTTGCCGTCTCTGTCTTTCCTACACCTGTTGGTCCCAAAAAAAGAAATGAACCAATCGGTTTTTTAGGATCACGAACACCGGCCCTGGAGCGACGAAGAGCATTACTCAATGACACAATAGCCTCTCCTTGTCCAACCACCCTTTTATGCAACTCAAACTCCATGTTAAGTAAAGTTTCCTTCTCCTTAGTCTGGATATCTCCGACCGGAATATTTGTTTTAACTCTAATAAAATCTAAAACCTCTTTCTTGTCAACGACTCCAAGTCCCGCAAACGAGGCATTCGCCGATAGTTCCTGTATTATGCTGATAGCCTTGCTCGGCATAACACCAGAGGTTATGTAATAAGTCGCTGACCTAATAAGTTCTTTAACCGCCAGGTAGGTAAAGACCAAATGCCGCTCAGCCTCAACCTCTCGTAAATAATATTCAATAATTTCCAAAGTTTTATTTTCACTCGGTTCTTCCACCATCACTTTCTCAAAGTATTGGCTAAGCGTGGGGTTGGTTTCAACTCGCTGATGGAACTTGGCCGGATCAGCAGTGGCCATAATCTGAACATTTTTACCGAGGAATGGACCAATCAAACTAGATAACTGTGTACCAAGAGATTCGGCCGATACCATGAACGACGGGAGATCTTGAATTACAAAAATAATGTTACCGGCATATAAGGACTCATTAAGACATCGTGTCAAATTGTCTTCAAATTGAGCCTTCTCTTTTGACTCAGAGATTAGTTTATTCCAATCAAGATCAATTACTCTACTATATGCAATATTTGAACTCACCCTGCCACTTTCAATCTTGCGCACAAAATCTAGTATAACTCCAAATACTCCAACTCCAGGATCACCAACAATAATTACGTTTGCCTCTCTTGATTTCGTAAAAATAATTTCGATCTGAGTCACCACATCCTCACGAAATGAATGTTCCGATCTTGAACTAAACAACAAAGGATCTAAAGATAAATCCCGACTAAATTTATCAAGAAAAAAAGTTCGGCCAAACGCCCAATCCTTACCAATTGCCCTGCGCTCGGAGAGATTTTGCCTTGTCCACCACCTCTCTTTATCGGCTAAATATTCGTTCTCAGCTTCGATCCAATCCAAAATTTCAAACAATTCCTTTTCCCCTATTCCAAAATCAAACAAAAATTTAGCAAAATCTCTATCAGCTCTGAAAATTGCCAAGATGAGATCCTTAGTAGAAAAGAAATCATCCGGTCCTATCTCTGGTAGTTCAACATCAACGAATTCACTTGTGCGTGAAGCTAAAAAATTAGCTAGCGATATAGGCGGAACTCCAGCGCGCAACAAAAATTGCGTACCAAGTGGAATTGAAAAAAGTGAGGTTGTTAAATCGCCATTTTTTGCCTGATAAATGATTCTGCCGGCACCCAACTCTGATTCCGTAATTCCAAAATAATAGTAAGACCGAAAGAAGATCTCACAGAGTAGTGTAATTATCGAAAAACCAATTAGAATCAAAGACAAACCAAGCAAATTTACCAGAATTGGAATATGCTGGTTGTATAATTTACTGATGTAAAGTCCGACCAAAAAAATAACAACGACATACCGACTAAGCTTGAGAATCCTGCGCCTCGCCGTGCGAGAGAAAAAATACTCAAGAATCAACACTGGGTAAAAACGTATATTTGTTTTTTTGAACTCACTTAATTTCATTTAACTAAAACTTGTAATAATCAAATTTATACCAACTCCAAAGACCGTTACCAAGATTACGGGCATTAAAATCCAAATTACTAAAAACAAAATAAGCAATGGTATAAGTAGGATTATTGACAACAAACCAAGAACAATAGTAACAAATCTAACAACCATACCAAACAAACGCATAAGTGTTGTGACAAGAAGAGCCGTACCGACAGCGACAAGATTAAAGTAATTGTTCGTACTCTCTCCGAGTCTTTTCCATGGGATAAAAAAAGTCGATACCAACTTACCTATAGAAAAATAATTCCAAAGGAACCATTCAAAATCCCACCAGATAAGAATTGCATTCTTTATGGCAATCGAATAATGCCAAAGAAAATAATTTGCTATCAGTTCGAATACAACCATTGTTTATATTATAACTCATAAATGATAAAAATTATGCACAGACGACTCACTCACCAGACTCTTCAACAAGACTTGGCTGAAAGTAATTATTTTGAGAAACCTGACTCTGGTTTACTTCTAGTAAGTTTGTTTTATCCAAAATTATTTCAAGCACGTCACCGGTCATAGTCTCCTTTGAAAACGGTTGGTCAAATATGAAATTGCCTAGACTATAATCGATAACTCCACCCTTGTACTTTTCCACCTCCTCGGCTACGTGTGGATGGTGACCAATAATGATCCTAGCCCCAGCATCAATTGCTGCATGCGCTAATTCGCGTTGTCTTTGTGTTGCTTCTGGCTGATACTCCTCTCCAAAATGAATGGAAACCACTAAATGATCAACCTTCTTCGCTGCGTCATTTATTATTTTTTTAAACTGTGGATCGCTCGCAGACAAGATCGAGGGTAAATTTTCCTTCTCGGATAACCAGCTTGGTCCCACATCTGAAAATCCAAGAAAACCTATCTTGATCCCGTTCCTCTCAATAACCTTTACAGTTCTGGCATCGACACCATTGTATCCACCACCAACAGCCAAGATGCCACTGTCTTTTAATCTATTTAATGTGTCTTCAAAGGCGCTTAAACCCCAATCCCCAATATGATTGTTTGCGACAGATAATGCATCAAAACCAGCGAGAGACAGCGCAGATATAACTCTAGGGTCCATTCGAAATGAATACAGATTTTTCATATCGTAACCAACGTTCGACACAGGTCCCTCCAAATTTCCAAAGAGTATGTCAGGATCCTTTAAAAAAGGAACAAACTCAAACGGAAAAGAAAAGTCCCCACCACCATGTCTATCTATCATTTGTCTAACCCCACGATCCATCATTATGTCCCCAACAAACATTAGTGATATATTCTTTTCCGGTTCAATGGTAGTTGTCTCGAATTTTCTTCGATTTAAAACGGTTTCAAATTTAGTCCCATCCTTATATTTAAGAGCGCTAATTATAGCATTCATTATCTTGTCGACGTCTCCATTTCTATCGCTACTTTTAAGTATGGCGACCGAAAACTTCTTATGATCGAATTCTGTAAGTGGTATAGAAAAAGCACCCGCAAATGTCTGAAGTGCATCACTAGTAAAACCGTCTTTGCCTCCAATATAATATCTATTATTCTCTCTTACTAAGCGGTTTCTGTTTAGCCAGAGATGGTTTTTTGACAAAGAGCCACCCAACACCTTGTAGGATTGTTTGGTCAAGATCAATACTATGTCACTTCTATTCTCTTCAATATACGCAATCAACCTATAAAGATCTTCGGGCGTTGAGGTATTTAATTTTGACAGCCCACTTGGGTCACTAAATTTAGTATTAAGCATTCCAATATCCCTAACCTTGCTATTCATAAGTGTTATAAATTTGTTTCGACCAATTCTCTCAGCAAACGCTTCGGCGGCATCGTTACTTGACTCAAGTAGCAGACAATTTAAAAGATCGGTGACTTTAAACTTTTCACCCACCGACAAGTTGCCCTGGTGTCCATAAGTATTCACAGATTGTTTTGAAATCTGAACAATATCATCCCCGTATAAACTGTCAGTCACGACCATCGCAGTAATTAATTTAGATACGGACGCAATCGGAAATTCCCTAATACCACCCCGAGAAACTATATTTAACCCAGAGTCAAGGTCGTTCACGGAGTAGGCTTTCGCTTTCACCGATAAACTTATTTTTTGAAAATCATTTGATAACTTGGGATTTAAAAACCCGAGAAATTCCTGGTCTTTCAAGGTAAGTGCATCAACTGATGTCGGAGAACTAACCACAACTCTTGTTGAAAGATTAGAGAATTCAAAAGTTTTTTCCGCATCGGTATTATTTAACCTTACCGAGTAGACCAGTTCTGGGTCCGGTAGGTTGTTTTTTCCAAGCGGTGTACCGTGAATAAAATAATTACCTGCAAACGCGACAGAATAAGGTAATACCACGCCAAGTAAATTTGATCTATGCTCGATCTCTTTTGCCATAACCGTATATTCACCAGCAACAAGCATTGACGCACTCTTATCATCTCCTAGTGATACCACATTGAAGGAATCAGTCA
>JACQCV010000029.1 GCA_016201465.1 Candidatus Vogelbacteria bacterium
TATAAAATAAAGCAGTCCGTTCGGGTTGACTCATTGAGTTATAATTTTATATAAAATTTCTTTAACTCTACTTTTTATTTTATCATCCTCAATATACATACTCTTATTACCCAACGATGGTCGAATATTGATTAAAGAAACATATTCAATCCAACTATCTGAATCTTTTTCTTCGTCTAGATTAATATTAAAGCCCCAAATATTTTCTTGCTTAAAACCAGCCTCATTCAAAACCGTACTGGCATCTATATGATATTCTCCGCCCATAGCGATAACCTCTCGTTCGATGTCAACAACACCTTTTATCATATTACCATAAAACTCCTCCGCAATTTTTTGTAACTCACCAATACTTATATTATCCGCAACAATCCTTATTTCCATATGTTCATTTTACCAAAATAGTATTGGTAACTCTAGCTTTTTACAGCTTGACTTTTTATTGTATATATAGTATAACTTACGCGGACTTCACATCTTTCAAAATTCAATAAAAACAATCACCGTAGACTCAAAAAGGGGCCGAACGAAAATGAAAAATCATGAGCAGGAATCCGACCCGGTCATTGGTGTCATAAGACAGATGCGCTACGAAGGCTTCACTGTGAAGCATATCGCCAAACACATGCTTCGTGCAGGCTTCGACCTTTCGAATTTCACAGAGAGCCTCGAGGAGTACATCCTCAAGGTTTCCAGTCCCATCAACTGAAACAATAATCTAAACAACAAGGAGAAAGAAAAATGTTCAGACCCGATCTTAGGGATATACTTTACGCCTACCGAGATGCGAAGACATTCAACCGCAGGGTGGATCCGATCTTGGTCGAGCTGGCTCACACAATAAGAACCCAGGATGACCACATCGCCAGTGTCGCAAGAATCATCACAGACCTGGTCGAATACGGAGCCACGCTCCAGGATGCCGCAGCGGCCTGCTGGGAGGTCGTAAATAACCAAACACAGAGTTAACAAAGTCCTCAAACGAGTCGGCCCCGGCTTAAAAACCCGGGGCCTTATTTTTTTACCTTAGAAACTTTTGGCGGTGTTGCAATAAACTTCACCAACTTATCTTGAAAATCTTTCAGTAATTTATCGTCAAATATTGAAACTAGAGAGTAATTTTTTGAAATCTTTTTAACATCTTTCTCAACCTTTTTTAAAACGTCTGGTGTCACATTATCTATCTTTGTAATAAGTAAATATTCTGATTTTTCCCCGAGAGTTTTGCTATAACCTTCAATCTCCCCTCTTATAATCCTATAATCTTCGTCAACATTCACAGATTCGGCCGAGATACAATGCACCAAAACCTTTGTCCTCTCAATATGTCTCAAAAATTTCGTACCTAAGCCTTTGCCCTCGGAGGCGCCTTCAATAAGTCCAGGAATATCTGCAATAATGACCCCGCCAACCAACGCGCCCAAGTTTGGTTCCAGGGTTGTAAAATTGTAATTACCAACCTTACTTCTGGCACCAGTTAGAGCATTCAAAAGGCTCGACTTTCCAACGTTTGGCAAACCAAACAGTCCAATATCAGCAATGAGCTGAAGTTCTAAAAAGAGCTCAGCCTCGTAGCCGTTTCTACCCTCCTCATACTTCATAGGATCATAGCTCCGAGCGGTTGCAAACTGCGCGTTGCCTCTGCCACGTACACCACCTTTACCAACGAGCACACGATCACCTACTTCAATAAGTTCCGTGCGTTCGCCAGTAGTTTTATTATTCACGATCGTACCTCTTGGAACTTTAAGAACCGTATCAATTCCGTCCGCGCCCTCAGCTCGCCTCATACCGTCATGCCCTTTTTCAGCATTAAAAACTTTCTCAAATCTAAATCGCGAAAGATCGAAGACCTCATTGCTTGCCTCCACATATACATTACCGCCGTTACCACCATCCCCACCAGACGGTCGCTTTGAAAATTTTCCCTCACCGAAGGAGACATAGCCTTTGCCACCATCTCCACCCCGCACACGAATTGTAACTTCATCAACAAGCATAATTTATTTTTCTAATTCTGTCGGTATCCAATGGATCTGACACAGCTCACCGTGAACTTTGTAGTCCTGATAAGCTGAAGTTGCTGCCACCGCCCCCATGGCCGCTGCGGTAATAGCTTGCTTGAAACTACCAAAAAAATTAACCGCATCGCCACAAGCAAACAATCCATCCACGTTTGTCTTCATGCTGTTGTCTACCATCACATATCCTTTATCGTCTATATTTGAGCCCAGAGATTTGGCAATTGTAACATTTGGCAGTGTACCAATTTCTATAAAAATACCGTCCAGTAGTAACTCGTCCGAACCGTTATAAGTTTTCGTTAATATTATTTTTTCTAATTTTTCAACACCAACCAACTCCTTAACTTCAGTACCATAAATGATCTCAACTTTATCCCCCAACTTCTTCATCTCCTCTATATTCACCGGCTCGGCGCGAAGATCGGTTCCACGCACAATCAAATAAACCTTCTTAGCAAACTGTCCAGCCAAAGAGACTCCCTTGACCGCAGCATCACCACCACCAATCACCGCGATTGTTTTGTCCACGTAAACAGGGCCATCGCATGTCACACAGTAATGCACTCCCTTATGTAACAACTCCTTTTCTAAAGGCAATCCGAGCTTTCGTCTCTCTGCACCATTCGCCAGAATAATAGTTCTTGCCCCAAAATGTTCTATTGGCTTATTCCCATCCTGAACCACAACATCAAAGCAGTGACCATTTCTCTTAATATCCAAAACCTTACCGTCTATAAGTTCCGAACCAACATCCTTTGCCTGCGATTCCATCTTTCTCATCAATTCATAACCGTCAATTGGTCCAGTACCAGGGTAATTCCAAAAAACTCCTCCAGTTGCACTCTCACCACCAAACTCGCCGCGCACAATTAATACTTTCATATTGTATCGACCAGCATAAAGGCCGGCCGACAACCCAGCAGCGCCAGATCCTACAATTATTAGGTCGTAAACCATCTTGGGAATTATTTATAGTATTAAATCTTAAGAAGCTGATTGATTCTGTCTTTGTCGAAACCAATAACCATCTCATTATCGATCATGATAACCGGCACACCGCTCTGCTTCGAGGCGTCGAGCATTTCCTTGCGCGCCTTCTCGTCAACGGAAACGTCAAAATCTACAAACTCAACCTTCTTCTCCTTGAAATAATCCTTCGCCATTTTGCAATACATGCACCATGGTGTGCTATAAACTTTAACTGTTGCCATAAATCCTATGATTAAACTTTTAAGAACCCCATTATACCAGATTATTATTTCGCAAACTAATGTAGTATAATTAACAACACATATGGCAAAGGAGCGGAAAATATTGATATTCTTTTTAATTATTCTGATAACTACTGTCGCTGTAAATTTCTTCGCAAACAGAAGTGGTTTGAGTGGAGAAGAGATCAAGAGGCAAGCACGCGTTGAAGAAAAGAGTAAAAAATTCTCTTTGGCTCCGGAAGTCAAAACTATCCAAAAGTCTCTAACAAAAAATAAAGTTGTTCTCGTCTACTTCTTTACGGGAAGTTGCTCAAACTGTGAAGCGACCGCCCCACATGTGAATGCGTGGTATGACACTTACAGAGACAAGGGCCTACAAACAATAGGCATACTTTCTCCAGAATTTGCTTTTGAAAAAGAGGCACCAAGCACAGATGCTGTAGTTGAGCGACTGGGTATAAAGTACCCGGTTATCAACGACAATAATTATGATGCGTGGAAGGCTTATAAAAATAACTTCTGGCCGCGTATATACATAATCGACCGTGATGGATTTATGATTTATGACCACATAGGCGAAGGAGCTTACTCGCAAACCGAAGGCGAAATCAAAGAAGCGTTAAATGAGGGTGCCATGGTGGCGGACACTAAGCCACTCATCGATACTGATTCCTCTATTCCACCAATTCCCCAAACTGGCGACACCTATCTTGGATACGCACGAAATAATCAACTTGGTATCGGAGAAACCCACATACGAGGAATTCAAAAATTATCGTTGCCAAAAATTATTAATCCCAACAAATTTTACTTAGGCGGAACTTGGAATTTGAGCAGAGAATTCGCGGAAAATAAATACGCCGGAGCAAAAATAATTCTCAAATATAACGCGAAGGAAGTTTACCTAGTTGCCGGGTCACTTGAAGCCAATACACTTATGCTCTCGCAAGACGACCAAAAGACTGTGATCGAAATATATAAAACCGGTCTATATAAAATACTCACAAACAAAGAAGCTGGCGAACATACACTCGAAATAACTATTACAAACCCCAGCCTTCAGACATACGTTTTCAGGTTTAGATAAATATCTTGACTTATAAACAAATCCATGGTAGCCTTGCACCAAACAGTGAACGTCGACAATTAATAAGAAAGGAGTAATCATGAGCAAAACTGATTGGATCTTCATTACCCTGACACTGGTTTTCTCTGCAGGGTTCATCTCATACGGCAGCCTAGCGGTGACACATAATGTTGAATTTGCAGTCTGGGTTGGCGTAGGTATATTTTGCCTTTCTATGGCCGCGGCACTCGTATTCGACACGTCCATCGGCCGACTAGATGCCACGCTTGAAAGGCTTGGCAAACAGTAACTTCCACTTTGTGTGGAGAAAGAGAAAAAATGAACGCTTTTTATGCCATCGGTGGGACTCTACAACTAGGACTGGCCGCATATACGTTAAGTATTGTGAAGGTAAACTCAACTCCGACCGAAGCTGGCAGTCTTACCGTATTATTTGTAATCGCCTCCTTTCTTGGCGTGCAATACCTAGTCCGGGCGTTTGAGCCGGCAAAGTGAACAGAAACAAGATTTAAGTCGACGGCTGTCCAATAGTCGGCTGCCAAAATCAAGGTTCCCCACTCTATAAAACAGAGTGGGGATTTTTAATTTCCAAAAAAGAGTTCTATTATAATAACGCATGGATCAAGACGATATTGAATTAATTATCAAAGCAAAAAGTGGAGACCTCGAATCATTCGATCTTATTGTCGTCCGATATCTTAAATCAATATTCAACTTTACCTACCGACTGACCAATAGTCGTGACGATGCTGATGACACTACTCAAGAGACGTTTCTAAAGGTGTGGAAAAACTTGAGGTCTTTTGACATAAACAAAAACTTTAAAACCTGGCTATTTACAATCGCACGCAACACTGTCACCGACCTGTTTAGGAAGAAAAAAAGTATTCCGAGCTCTTTTTTTGATAATAACGACGGAGAAAACCCACTTTTAAACAATCTCTCCGACACAGAACCTCTACCGGATCAATTGATATCGATGGCCGAAGACAAAAAGTTACTTGAAGATATGCTCAATAAAATTCCGATTAGCTACAAGGAAGTGCTGCTTTTAAGATACATTGAGGATTTAACTTTTGAAGAAATATCTGAAGCCCTCGGCCGTCCATCCAATACTATTAGAAGCCAACATAAAAGAGGCCTGTTGTTGCTACGCAAACTTCTCACCACTGCAACGAAATAGGTACATAATTCGTAGCACATAGCATAGCATGTCTTTATCCAAAGAAATATTTAACAAACTTAGTCTAGTCGAACCGAGCGAGAACCTACACCAGTCTATTTTGTCGCGAATAGAACTATATCAGAAGGCCAAACTTTTTAGACTAAAAGTGTCTTATTGCTTGACAGTCGCCCTTTCCTCTATGGCCATAATTCCATTATCACACTTGGTCATTCAGTCAATAAACCAATCTGGCCTATACCAGTTTTTATCACTTATCTTTACCGATTTTGATGTTGTTGCGAATCAATGGCAATCATTTGTGCTGTCTATTATAGAATCTCTCCCAACAATCGAAATAGCTACCTTACTCTTGTTGGCACTATTCATTGTCTGGACAATCAGTGAGATCAATAATATTCATCTTAAAAATAAGTTATTACAAATTAAGATTTTCTAGCTATGAATTTAAAAGAACTGTTCAAAAAGATAAAAACCCGAGTCTCTCTGTATATACTTGCAGGTATAATTGCCGCTCTCCTTATATTTCGCGCCGGTATGTCCGTAGGATTTCATCAGGCCTCGTTCTCTTACCACTTCGGCGATAGATATTATCAATCATTCGGAAGAATGCGCGGGGGAAACTTTAGAGGACTAGGAGAAGAATTCGGTGACACATACGGGACGAGCGGTAAAATAATTAAGATCACTCTACCTAAAATAATTATAGAGAGCCAAGATAATTCAGAAAAGGTGGTTACAGTCGAGGACAGTACAACAACAAGCACTATTATCAGAAGCCAGCGAGATAGTATTAAATCCTCTGACCTAAGGGTCGGCGACAATATAATTGTCCTAGGTTCACCAGACGATAATGCTGAAATCAACGCCAGATTAATACGAGTCATTCCAACAAGATAGTAATAAAGTTAAAAATGAAAAATATAAAAAACTATTTTATCGCTCATAAGATCATATGTTCAATAGTTGTTCTGACAATTGTATATTCTACATATTGGACGTATGGCCGTCTAACCAGCACCAACGGCGAAACTCTCTATACGACAACGACTGTTGATAGACAAACAATTGTTGCATCAGTTACGGGAAGCGGGCAAGTCTCAACGTTGAATCAGTACGATATCAAATCCAAAGTTTCAGGAGATGTAACGTATGTTGGTGTAACCAATGGGCAGAACGTATATCAGGGACAACTGATTGTACGACTAGACTCTACAGACGCCGAGAAGTCGGTGCGTGATTCAAAGGCTGGTTTAGATGGCGCAAATCTATCCCTGCAAAAAATAAAAGAACCAGCAGACACTCTTTCCATTTTGCAAGCCGAAAACGCCATAACGAGTGCCAAACAAACACAAAGCCAGTTCTTAAACGACGCTGCTAAAACTTACGATGACGCATTCACAGCCGTCTCAAATGCATTCCTCGACCTACCTACGACGGTGACTGGACTCCAAGACATTCTCTACTCAAATACCAACAATCCCGGGCAAGATAACATTTCATTTTACAATGATCTTGTAAAGAACTACGACGCCAATGTTTCCATTTATAGAGATAACGCTGCTTCTGCCTATGCGAGAGCCCGACAGCTTTATGACCAATCCTTCTTAGATTACAAGGCCACATCAAGATATTCTGATGCCACAACAACCAGAAATCTTCTAAGTGAGACAACGGTGACCAATAAAGCTACCACCGATGCCGTAAAAACGGTAAACGATTTCCTAAGCTTTGTAAAAGACAGACTTTCCGAACACAAATCTGCCATGCCGCTGCAGTTAGCCACACACCAAGCAAGCCTTGCTACAT
Organism: Candidatus Vogelbacteria bacterium; assembly: GCA_016201465.1. Classification (GTDB taxonomy): domain Bacteria; phylum Patescibacteriota; class Minisyncoccia; order Phycocordibacterales; family UBA12445; genus JACQCV01. The sequence continues at coordinate 7,315 of JACQCV010000029.1, forward strand.
ACACAGATAAATCAAACACGGACTTAGCAAATCTAACGAATGAAGTTAATGCAATAACTAATAACGAAAATTCTCTGGCAAGCGCAAATTTAAATATTGAAGAGAAGATGCAATCTCTAATTAAACTTCAATCGGGCAGTGATCCTCTCGATATACAATCTTCCCAATTGGCAGTACAGCAGAAAGAAAATGTGTTACAAGATGCCAAAAATAATTTATCTTACTATACAATATATGCCCCCTATGATGGAATTCTATCAAAGGTAAACGTAAAAAAGACAGATCAAGTGGGCGGTGGAACAATTGTGGCAAGTCTTGTTACTAAACAACAAGTCGCCATAATTTCACTCAACGAGGTTGATGCGGCAAAAATTAAAATCGGAGAAAAAGCTACACTAACATTCGACGCGATAGACGGCTTGACAATTGCCGGGAGTGTTACGGCAATAGATACCGTCGGTACAGTATCGCAAGGTGTCGTAACTTATAATGTACAGATTAATTTTGCCACACAAGATGGCAGGGTCAAACCAGGCATGAGTGTGAGTGCTGCAATCGTAACAGACGTTAAAACGGATGTTCTGGCCGTGCCAAATGGCGCAGTCAAGAGCCAAGGAAACAGTCAATATGTGGATATATTTAATCAGGCAATGGCGCGCGGAACAGATGGACAGGGCACGCCATCTGCAATCCTCCCAAAGCAACAAACCGTCTCTATCGGTCTAGCAAATGATACATTAACCGAAATAACCTCAGGATTATCGGGTGGGGAAAATGTCGTAACCAGAACTGTTAGAGTATCCACAACCCAAACTACAACACCATCGCTCTTAAATTCTGTGGCCGGCAATCGCGGTGGTGGAGGAGGTGGAGCAGCAAGAGCAATACTTGGCAGATAAAATTGATATGATTGAGATAAAAGATGTCACAAAAATGTATAATTCGGGCGGCGAAATTGCCGGGTTCTTAGCCCTAAAGGGTATAAGTTTTAATATTAACGACGGTGAATTTGTGGCCATTATGGGACCATCAGGTTCCGGCAAATCCACACTTATGCACATACTTGGAGCCCTAGACAGCCCAACGAGTGGAACTTATCTTCTTGATGGCAAAGACGTCTCAACATTAACAGATGACGAGCTTGCAGACATAAGAAGAGACAAAATTGGATTCGTATTTCAAGCCTTTAATCTCCTCCCACGCACCACAGTACTTCGTAATGTAATGTTACCTCTTGTTTATGATCATGTAGCACCAGAAGAAAGGCAGAGGCGTGCCGAAACGGCGCTACGATCTGCGGGCCTTGATGAACAATTATTCAGTCATCTTTCGAACCAGTTATCCGGAGGACAAATCCAAAGAGTCGCCATCGCACGAGCACTTGTAAATGATCCAACATTAATACTGGCTGATGAACCAACTGGAAACCTAGATACTAAAACTGGAGAAATAGTACTAGATACATTCCAAAAACTAAACTCGGAACTTGGAAGAACTATAGTTCTCATCACCCACGAAGCCGATGTTGCCGAACATGCCCAGAGGATAATTCACATCAGAGACGGACAAATCTTAAGTGATTCTAAAACCCACAAAAGAAGAGTAGTTTCAAACAAATGACCACAAACGATCTATTACACGAAACACATACTGCATTATCCGCCAACAAGGCCCGATCTGGACTAACGATCCTTGGTATAGTTATTGGTATTGGATCTGTGATTGCCATGATTTCGATTGGACAAGGCGCACAAGGATCCATTCAAGCAAGTATTCAATCCATAGGATCAAATCTTGTTTTGATTACTCCAGGGGCTCAACGCGGACCCGGATATCAAGTTAGTGCTGGCCGTGGTTCATCAAAAACCCTAACCCAATCAGATGCCGATGCCATTGCGCAAAAAATAACGTCAACCAAGGGTGTAGCGCCCGAGCTCTCTAGTCGAAACCAAGTTACGGCCAAAGGAACAAACACCAACACATCAATTGTTGGTACCACAGACCAATACCCAACAGTGCGTAATGTAGAGATTGATCAAGGAACATTTATAACACAGACCAACGTACAAAGTTTTTCAAAAGTTGCCGTACTTGGACCAACCGCCCGGGATGACCTATTTGGAGTTAGTGCCGACGCTATCGGTCAAATTATCAGAATCAAACAAATAGAATTCAAAGTTATTGGTATAACAAAAGCCAAGGGTGGCATTGGATTCGGAAGTCAGGATGATATGATATTTATTCCACTTTCGACTGCGCAAAGATTCCTAGCGGGCGACGCTTACGTCACAACCATTAGCGTTCAGGCAGACAGTCCTGATTCAATGGCGGCTATTCAACAAGAAATAAATGATCTTCTACTACAGAGACATCATATTTCTGACCCACAGTTGGCAGATTTTAGTACACTAAACCAAGCCGATATCCTTGCAACAGCATCAAATGTGACCCAAACCTTCACTCTTCTTCTGGCGGCAATCGCCGGAATTTCTCTTCTAGTTGGAGGTATTGGGATTATGAACATGATGCTGACAACAGTAACAGAGCGAACACGAGAAATAGGATTAAGAAAAGCTATCGGTGCAAAACGACGTGACATTAATCTTCAATTTTTGACGGAAGCTGTCATGCTGACATTCCTGGGCGGCTTCATGGGTGTTGCGCTTGGATGCCTCGTATCATTTGCCATAAGTTATTTTGGAATACTTCAGACACAAATTTCATTGTTACCTATTCTTCTGGCGTTTGGAGTTTCCGCTGCTATCGGAATTATATTCGGATATTATCCAGCAAAAAGGGCTGCCTCCCTTAATCCCATTGAGGCTCTTAGATATGAGTAGATTAACATTTTAAATTATTAATAATCATTTGTAATATGAAATACAAAACAAAAACAAACATAATCATGGCGTCAGTTGTCGTTATTATAATTGTATTCTTCGCCGGCTTAGAATTAGGCCGGAGCAGATCTTCGATTAACACGACAGATGACCAAGGTGGCCAACAAACACAAAGAGGCACTAGTAGGGGTACAAATGGCAGAGGTTTTGGTGCAGGAGAACGCGGCGGTGGTACATTTGGTCAGATTGTGGCCGTTGACGACAAAAGTATCACAGTACAACAAAGAGATGGCAGCTCCAAAATCGTTTTCATCGCTGGATCAACATCAGTAACAAAATCGGCACCAGGATCAGTCAAGGATCTTCAGGTTGGACAACAGATCACTGTGACTGGCACAATCAATTCTGATGGAAGTGAGA
>JACQCV010000001.1 GCA_016201465.1 Candidatus Vogelbacteria bacterium
CTTCAGAGACTTCGTTGCTTGAGAAAACCCGATCGCCGACGTCCCGCTTGATGACGCCCTGCGGGGTGGTAAACACGTACCAGAATCGAGCATTAGCAGACCAGCAAACGCTAACCGTGAAGACCCCGCTGCCTACACGGACATAGAACAAGTTTGCATCTTCGTTGACCAACAGTGGTCCTTCCTTCTCATTGTTCCATTGAGCCAGTATGAGGCTGGTCAAAACAGCGAGAAGGACACCGAGATTCTCGAAGACGAATGGTGTCTTGTGATACTCGAACTCCCTATTGATCTGGAGGTCGTTGGCCGACTTCTTTAAATCATAGTAGGAAATCTTGGTTGCAGGGATTGTCTGGATGGTTGAAGCAAGCCAGTTATCGTCCATCAAATCTCTGAAGTTATCCCATACATATAGACCATCGCGAAGCTTGAAGAACTCACCAACTGTATCACCGGGGCGGGCGCTAAAACTAACCGTCGTGGTGGTGATGAAGTTGAGGATTGACCAGACAGCCTGTTTGGCAACCCGCACAACCCCTAACTCATTCCTCAGAAATGCATCGGCACCAGCCTCACCTCCAAGCTTATTGATGACCGCCTCGAACCAATCGTGAGTCTTGTGTCCATACTTGGACATAGCACACTCCTTCCGACTGATAGTCGGATTCCCGTTCGCCTGATAGACGAAGGGCATAACGCGCCAGAGAACCACCGACATGATAGTCATCGATATTCAAAGAACTTTTATACAGAAAGTATAGTATACAAAATGCCGATCTGTCAATAGCGCGTAGCATTACCCAAAAAATGCTTGACTTCTTCAGAGGAAACAAACTTTATGGCAACACATTCATTGGACGGAACGAAATCTAGGTCTCGTACCCGAGTTTCAAAAAGGACATTCACGTAAACCTTTTTCTCATCTCTGTCAGAGAGAAAATATGATGGCTGTTTTGCGACATAAATCACCTCAAGTCCCATCTCCTCTTCGATTTCACGTCGAATGGCATCCTGCGCTAATTCTCCCCAATCAAGACCACCACCTGGTAATTCCCACTTACCATTATCTTCCTGAACTATTAAAAACTTCTTTCTTGTTTCGTCCAAGATAAGGGCCTTTACACTAACACGATAAAAACATTCCGGAATTTTTTCTACCACAGACATATATTATAGCAGAAATTAATTTAATTTAGATCCCTTTAAGAGAAGAGAATTACTAACGACTGATACTGAACTTACTGCCATCGCCACTGAAGCAAAGATCGGGTTGAGTAAGAGGTGAAAGAATGGATACAATGCCCCCATGGCAATAGGAATCAATATGATGTTATAGCCAAATGCCCAAAAAAGATTCAGCTTAATTGTTCTCATTGTACTCTTTGAAAGTTTAATGGCCATAGCAACTGACTTCAAATCTTTATTCATAAGAGTAATATCAGCTGCCTCAATTGCCACATCTGTTCCCGTACCCATGGCAATACCAACATCTGCTGCGGCCAAGGCCGGAGAGTCATTTATGCCATCACCAACCATTGCCACCCTCTTACCCTCTGCTTGGAGTTTCTTAACCTCCCTTTCTTTATCTTCAGGCAGCACTTCGGCAAGAACTCTCGTCATACCTGTTTTCTCAGCAATTGCATGAGCGGTTCTTGCGTTGTCACCGGTAATCATAATGGTTTCTATTCCCATTCCGTTAAGTATATTTATGGCCTCACGAGCACTTTCCTTAACGGTATCAGCAACAGCAATAAGGCCGGCGAATTTACCTTCTAAGGAAAGGATCATGACGGTCTTGCCACCGCTCTCTAATTTTTCAATTCGCTCTCTGAAATTATGGGTATCGATACCCTCTCTGTCCATAAGTTTTCTGTTTCCGAGAACCACCCGTTTTTCATTCACCACACCCTCTACTCCATGACCGGCTATTGCTTTGAATTTTGAGACATTGGCCAGTTCAATTTTTCTTTTTTCTGCTTCTAAAACGATACTCTCCGCAAGCGAATGTTCAGAACCATTTTCAAGAGAGGCCGCGTATTCGATCAACTCGTTTTCACTATCACCATTTATAGAAATAATATCTGTAACTTCTGGCTTACCGTTAGTAAGTGTTCCTGTTTTATCGAATACAATCGCATTTATTTTGTGAGCGATTTCCAGACTCTCTGCGTCTTTGATAAGTATCCCATGTTCGGCTCCCTTGCCGGTGCCTACAATGATGGCTGTTGGTGTTGCCAGCCCCATAGCGCAAGGACATGCGATAATCAGCACGGCAATGGTATTTAGAAGTGCATGGAGAAGAGATGGTGTTGGGCCTAATACGTACCACAAGACAAATGTAACTATCGCGAGCATGATCACTATCGGCACAAAATATGAAGAGACGAGATCAGCCATTCGCTGAATCGGTGCCTTACTTCCCTGGGCTTCTTCAACAAGTTTAATTATTTGAGCGAGCATAGTTTCATTTCCAACTTTGGTCGCCTTAAAAATGAACATGCCAGTCTTATTAATTGTGGCACCTATCACGATATCGTTCACCGACTTATCAACTGGTATACTTTCCCCGGTTATCATTGATTCATCTATTGATGATTCACCGTCCACCACGATTCCATCAACCGGAATCTTTTCTCCTGGTCGAACCCGTATTACATTACCAATAATAACCTGCTCGATAGGAATATCTATTTCCTTGCCGTTTCTAAGAACTCTCGCTGTCTTCGCTTGTAGATTTATGAGCTTTTTAATCGCTTCAGAAGTTCTCTGCTTCGCTCTTGTTTCAAAATATCTGCCGAGAAGTATGAGTCCAATGATAATAGTTCCTACATCAAAATATGGCACCGCCGCAATACCAATTTTCTCTACGACTTTTGGAAATATAGTAACAAAAACAGAATATGTGTAAGCCACAGTCGTGCCCAAAGCCACGAGCGTGTCCATATTAGCCGTCCTGTGCTTCAAAGCGGGAATAGTAGCCCGATAGAAGATAAGGCCGACCCACAATTGCACCGGTGTAGCAAGGAGTAGCTGAAACCAGGGATTCTGCAAAATCATCGGTGCGGTATTCATAAGTCCCGGGAAACTGCCCCAGAGGATGAGGCCGCCCAGGAAAAGACTTATTGCCACTTTATTGCCCAGATCCATGAGTTCTTTTTCTTTGGCTTTCTTTTGCTCTTCTTCAGATTTGATCCCTTCATTTATCATAGCCTCGTAGCCAACGTTGGCCACAGCCGAAGCCAGGTGATTATCATTTACTCTTTGCGGATCATATACAACTGTCGCCTTGGTCGTGGCCAAGTTTATTGTAGCGCTTTCTACACCTGGTATTTTTTTCAGAGATCTCTCTAGAATCCCTACACATGAGGCGCAGTGCATACCTTTGATTGAGAATGTTTCTTTGGTTTGCTGCATATATTTTGATTATTGTTTGCGAAATAAGTGGGCTTCTTTAATTATTGGGAAACTCCTCTCTGTCACAAGAAAGAAGCCATTGCTGGTAAATGATTTAATATTATTTATGTGAGAGTGTGGACTGAATCTATATAGCTTAGCAATTATTTTCCCCAACCAATTATCTTTCACTGGTGTATTAAGAAAGTATCCACCCTTTTTCAAATAAGGGGCAAGATTTCTTACTGCGATTTCTATGTTATCGATATATTCTAAAACACCCCCAGTCACGATGAGATCGAACTGTTCCGATTCAAGTTTTAGTGTTTTGGTCACATCGCCATTAAATATAGAGGCATGTTGACCTAATTTTTTTCTTCGAGCAGTTATCTTCATTATCTCAGTCATGGCATTATTCAGATCAAAGGCTTCTACTGAGGCATTAGGAAATCGTCTCAATATCGCAAGGGTGTACAGACCTGTTCCACAGCCAGCGTCAAGAACTTTAAATGCATCTTGTTTCTTGAATGGTAATAACCCGATAAAATAATAAACGGCCAATTTATATCCAAAAAACCACAGCCCAAAATCGTAAAACCTTGCGATATTTGAATAAAAACTATTTGAGTTGGATGTCTTTGGGTCGATCATAATAGTTATTTCACAATTATCTTTCCATGGTACATATTCATACCACAAGAATAAATATATTCGCCAGTGTTATCTGGCTTAATTTCAACTGATACTTTTTGATTAAGTGGCAAATACTTACGAATCTTAAAATCTGAAATCACCACCTCATCAAGACAACTTGTCGGATCTTTGCGAATGAAATTTATGATAGTGGTCTTGCCTTGCGGTACTGAAATTACTTCAGGGGAATAACCACCGTCAATAATCACATTTACATGATCAGAAACTTCAACACCCTTGTCTTTTTTCATAAGGAAAAACCAGTATGTGAAAATAATGCCCAAAAAACCGCCGACTATTACAATAATTTTATCTAATGTCATATATATATTATTTACTATCTATTAAGAGCAACTACATAGTTTCCCGAACTCTCTATCTCGTTTTTAAGTACTTGCAAATCAAGATTTTCATCATGTTCGATTACAGTCTCCCCTGTTTGGAAATTTACATTACATGACTGCACATTCTTGACATCTCTGCACATATCTTCGATCAGTAATCTACAAGCATTACAGTGTGTCCCCGAAATTGTGATAGTTGTTTTCATAATTAATTGTGTAAATTCTAGAACTTACAGATTTGGATACGGTTCGAGGCGTGAGTGAGTATACGACCAAGCTGTATATATTATACTGCGCGGAAGTAACGGAACGAAATAACGAAGAAATGTGCCAAATGTGTAAGTTCTAAATTACATTAAACTGTATCATCTTAATACCCATACTGCAGGTTGCATAAATTGTACCAACCTCTGTTGGGGTAAATACAAGCTTATTGGTCCCAATTTGTAATGGTAATGTAATCTGATACTGTGGAATAACCATTACTGACATGCAGCCACCCAGTGGCACCTGATCATCTATTGTAATTTCAACTGGCACCCCCTTTTTCACTGTAAATGATTTTGGATAAAATCCACGCTCTCTCGAGATTTCCATACTGAACCTTTGGTTAGGGACACACGAAGCGATCTTTGGATCACAAGCAGAAGATAATCCGGCTAATATTTCGTCACTTTTATTATCAGTGCTGACCGAAACTGGAACATTGCCCGTATTTGGAATTACAGTAAATGCTGCGCCTCTTGTTGTCATGCCCATAGTACAGCTGAACGGAATAGTTCCTGTGTCTTTAGGAGTAAAAGTGATCGTTGTTATGCCTTGAGGAGCGAGATATTTTGTTATACCGATTGTAGGCACAGTGATTACTTGCGCGCAACCAGCTGCATTGCTCGCGTCAATCTTCCAGTCCACAGGGACACCCTGCTGGATGGTGAATTGAGGTGGAGAATAGCTGTAACCATCTACCTTCATTTCGACTACTTGTTTGCCATCAACAATAGGCGCAACTTGTGCGGCTGTGCTAGAAGTGTTTGAAGTAAATGATGCTAGACTAATATTGATACCAGTTAAGACCAAACCGTTATTAATATTCCAAAAGCCAAGTAAAATAACCAGCACCGCCGAGAATCTCAAGAACTGTTTCTGGAATGATCCCTTAGCAAAACTTGAGATAGCTCCAAGAGAAAGTAACATCGGTAATGTTCCAAGAGAGAATGCGAGCATCGTCAGTGCTCCCACACTAAAACTACCTTTCGCTAATACATAGAGCTGCAGGGCCTGAGTAAAACCGCAAGGCAAGAAGAATGTAAGTCCACCAAGCGTAAAGGCTCCGGCCTTTCCATCTTCACCACTCAAGTCATGAATTTTATGAACAATAAACTTCGGCATTCTCGGCTGAAATCTTTTCATCCATGGGAATAGATTAAGCATTTGAAAACCAAGAATGATCATCACAAAACTTGCGATAATCGATAAGATGCCGGTCCCCCGAGAAGAGAGACTTATAACTGAGCCAAGTGCGCCTATGAGTCCACCAAAGAATGTATATGAAGCAACCCTACCTACATTAAAGTAAAGGGTGGGTTTGAACTTTTGATATCCCGTAAGATTGGGATACATTTCACTGTACTTTGCGGCGGCGGTTAGTAGCAGTCCTCCGGCAACCGCAAGACAGGTTGATGTGGCAGCAACGAGTCCAATCAGGAAGACAAAACCGTAACTCATGTTGTTGGTTATACCCAGACCTTCAGGCAAGAGATTAAACTGTTGCAAGATGAGATACAGAGCCATAACAAACAAGAACATTACTCCTATCTGAATATAATCCTCGGTACTATTCTCATTTTTTATGGCATCTGGTGAACTATATCTATCTTCCCAACGAGTGATTGAATAACCATCATCCTTAATAGGCATTCCCAATTCTTTTAGCGATATATCTCCTCGCGAAGAGAACACCTCGGTCTTCCCAGTAGAGTAATGCACATCAACTTTTTCAACTCCCGGTATTTTTTTGAGCCTTCTTTCAATCAAGACTTCGCAACTTGCGCAATGTGTCCCGTAAATTTTTAATTGTATCTTTTTAAGATTACTCATGATCTTTATTGTGCCAGAGGCTCTGGAGATTTATTTCTATTTGCATTTATGAACTCACGGATCTTAACTTCATCGAATGTTTGCAACTTCTCAAGTCTTCCCCAAGAGGCCAAAACAATAGGTGAATCATTTTTTGCTCTTGGCGTAACAATTATTTTTAATTGGCCACGAACTACGTTTTCTATCTGATTGATGGTTGTAGTTGAGATGTTCTTGTAAGATATCCAGATTCCGCCGTGTTCAAGATTATGTACCAACTGCTCATCTGGTAACTCTTTTTTATAAACGTCCCAATCTGCCGCCTCTGCATAATGCCAACCTGAAGTCGGAGGGTTGGAATTATATTCCGGATGGGTTGCTCCGATAGCTATATGCACTTGGCCCTGGATAGGGAAACTCTGTCTAATTGTTTCAAGTGGAGCTGGAGTCAATTTAATGTAAACCAGAATCATTATACCAAGAACAGCTAACATAATTACAAATAATCGCAATGTTTCTTTTGTATTCATATTTTGATTTTCCATTGGTGATTGAGAATTAGTAAGTTACTAAATAAAAAATACAGACAAAAAGCCACGTGGCCATGCCTATACCTGTCTAGAAAATTAATAAGCCTTAGTGTTGAGAATACCTTGAGAAAATGCCTCCTGAAGAGTCGTGTTAGAAAATAGAACGTGAGATCTTAGACGACGACGTTCTTTTGTAAACAGGACATCGTTTTTCGTATTTTGCAAAACAGAGTAAAGAGTTACAAAAAATACTGTAAGCAGGCCCGCCCACAAAGTATTGGCGCCGAACGTTTTAGGAATAGAACTAAACAGACCCTGCCAGGCTTCAAGATGTTCAAACAAACTCATGGTGCAGACCGATGCACCCAAGGTGAAGGGGCAGTTGCCCATCTTGCCATTCATATCAGTTTTCATTCCACCCAAAACACCAAACAAACCTACAACCAGGAGAACAGTTAGAGTAAAGATGGCTGTTTGTTTAGAGACTGATTTTATCCAACATAAGTTCATATAAGAACATGGTACACAAAAAGTTATCTAATGTAAATAATAATCTAGCTCTCGACACTTTGACCCAAAAAACCTTTGGCTACGACAATGCCAACCAGAGACCCGAGAATTGCTCCGGCAGCGGCGTCAGAAAACCAATGAATACTAACAGAGACACCCAGACCAATGTATGTTGCGTAAAGCAAAGATCCGTAGCGAATAATCTTATTTTTAGAATACATAATTAAAAAAACTACTGCTCCAGCAAAAGCAACCGCTGTGTGGGATGATGGCCAGCCCCAAAAGATGCCGTGCTGCAAAAAACCAAAATGAAAGTCGTGACTAATGTCCACTAAAGATGTGTGCGTATAAAATCCTGGCTGCGTTCGGCCGGTAAACGCTTTGTAAATAGATGATATGAGCAATGCAATAATACTCGCCTGTGCGACTGCAACTGACGTATTCATCATTTTATAATCTTTTCTCATCTCCCCCAATACATACATTCCAACCGTAAAAATAATTGGTACCAAAAATCCCAAGATCGCAGCAGATAAACCAAGCGATTGAATAACCCCTCTGGTTGATTCAAAGTACCACCAGTCAAAGCCACTTGTAACCAATAAATAAGTGATTACGATAAAAGCAAAATGCCAGGCTAAATTACGCCGACTAAAAACTTTGATTAAGTTTTCCCAAAACTTGTATGCTATCTGCCTAAACATAAACTAAATCTACCACGAAACAAATAGATCAGAATAAGTTAGTCTGTGGAGAGCCCAATCCTGTAACATAATCATAATGTGACCGCGCATCACAAAAGTAAGTACAATCACCATTACTGCCGCTCGTTATATCACGGAAGAAACTTTTGTTATTAGCCTTCGCCTTATCAGCGTAAAAGTTCTCGTTAGAGACTCCACTACCGAGCGCCCTGATGGCCGCCCATTGAGGGGCTCCAGCTGAGGTTCCTCCCACAATTTGCCAAGCCCCTCTTCCAGTGGTGTTTGAAAGATAAACGGAAAATCCAGATCCAGGGTCGGCATTATATGAAACATCAGGAATCCCTCTCATACTTTTATTGCGCGGAATTTTGTAATCTTTTTGATAGGACGGCTCAGTAATGTACGCGCTCACTCCCCCACCACTTCCACTCCATGCTAATTCTTTTGCAACGATTCCATCAGGTCGTAACACAAGAGTTGTTCCGCCGACCGCTACAACCTTACTCGAAACTGCAGGCCAAGAAACACCCGCGCCATTGTCTCCTGATGATGCAAAAAAGGTTGCACCGAATTTCGATATAAAATGCGCGTCAAACTTATCCTCACCCGAAAACTCTGCGCCACCCCAACTCATAGACACGGCCACAACATCAGGACGATTACGCGCATAATCAACGGCCTTCAATAAATTTGTCCCACTATCAGTCAAAGCCTCCACCAAAAGAATCTTTGCATGTGGAGCCACAGCATGAGCCCACTCGACATCTAGAGCTGTTTCACCCGCCCACCCAGAATCAGTTTTTATCTTCGAACTCATTTTGTACACCTCTAAACATTTGTTCTTGGTTGTACAATCTACCAGCGAAAAAGCTTTATCAAAAATCCCTAGATCATGTTCTATAAGTGGCGAATCGAATGCATCGATTATGGCGATTGTCCCCCTACCGCCATCCTTAGGCAAATGGTATACCATTTTTATTTGATCTGGTTTCACACCTTGTGGAACTATTGATAATGGACCAAAATGGATAGGTGGTCTGGCCCTAAAAGAATCCAGATCGCTAGTCCGCGCAAATAACGCTAGTGGAAAAATAAAAATTCCCAACACAAAAATATATTTTTTCATGATAAAAAATTAGATTACCGAGCATTCTATATTACAAACTACTTCCGTGCAATATATTTTATGATCTCTATTGCCTGATTTGCAGAACCAATAATTGAATCGCTCCCAGCAAGCGCGCCAGCGACAAAAATCCCAGGTCGAGACGTTTCTAGGTTAGCAAACAATATCGGCAAGCCATTTGGCGCCAGTTCGAATAAAAGAGACTTCAACCATTCACTTGGGCTCTCATACCCTATATTTATATAAATCTTATCGAATCTATCTGTTATTTTCTCACCACTTATCTGTATCGTCGCTTCGTCACTATTGAATGAAAGGATATTGGAGTTATAGAAAATCCTGAGAGACCCCCCCGTAATCTCTCTTTCTAGTTCAGCACGATTACGCTCGGTTATTGTCTCAGAAATATTTGGTTTACGAACTATTAATAAAACGTCGTTATCAAGAGACAATTCCAATGCGGTCTCAACGGCTGAATTTCCTCCACCAATCACTAAAATCTTTTTATCAGTTATAAAATCGTTATAATCAAACTCATATGCAATACTGGCGTTCCCTTCTTCACCAGAGACACCCAGCCTCTTTGGTTTTGAAAAAATACCTGTCGCAAGGATTACCCGTGATGCAATAAAATTTCCCTTGTTTGTAATAATTATATATGTTCCGTTCCCAGCAACGTTTTCTATGGTCTCAAAAACAGTATTAGGTAAATACGCTAAACTTCTCGCCTGTTTACGCCACAGATCAACAAGTTCACCCCCCTTCTTCCTGTCTGGAAAATCTAGTAGGCCACCTGGAGGTTCAGCATTTCTACCGTAGGCATGATAAAAGCGTTTACCACTCATGGTATTTGCTATTACAGAGCCCGCCTCCTCACGATCTATAAGAAGTGCTTTTATTCCAATCTGTTCAGCCTGGAGCCCGGCCTCTATGCCCGCAGGGCCAGCGCCAATAATGATAAGATCATATATCTTTTCATTTAATCCCATAAGATATAATATAACACAATGAAATCTCAAAAGAAGATCGCAATAGTGGGAGCAGGGATAGCGGGATTATCCTGCGCTTATGAACTTAAAAAAGCAGGTTTTAATGTAACTATATTCGAAAGTGAAGACACTGTCGGGGGAAGAATGCAAACAATAAAAAAAGATGGGCTAATTGTCGACTCGGGCGCGGATTTTTTTGTTGATCGCTACGATCTACTTCACTCTTATGCAGACGAATTAGGTATAAAGTGGTTTAACGCTGAGGAGGGTGGAAAACATCGTATAATACGCGAGGGTAAACCTCACTATATAAATCTTTCTGGACCGCTAGATCTTCTGTTAAATTTTAAACTTCTCTCTCTTAGAGCAAGAATTCGTTTTCTGTGGTGGGGACTGCGACTTAAGTTAATTCGTGCACCCCTGAACTTTTTCCACTTATCAGAAGTTAGATTGGATCTTCAACACATACCCGCAGCAACATATTTACGCGAACAAATTTCTCCTGAAGTCGCTGACTATGTGGCCGACCCATTCACCGGAATTATGCAGTTCCATCGGGTCGATGAGATTAGCGCAGCAGCACTCTTCTCTTTAATGCGCATGATGACCGAAAGTGGTGGCTTTAACATAACATATACCGAGGGTGGTATAGCGGCAATTCCACAGGCTATCGCAAAAATTCTCTCTATTAAGACTAATACCGAAGTTATATCTGTTTCATCTTCAAACGGGATTGTGAAGGTTAAACACAACACAGGCTATGAACTCTTTGACGCTGTGGTTATTGCCACCACAGGAAATATTACAAAAAACATACTCAAAAATATTCCGATATCAGCTGGCCCAATGTTCGAAAATTTATCATACGCGGAAACCATGACTACCTCATTCAACATACCGGTAAATCTTTTTTCCGATGGAACACATTTAACATACGTACCATTTGTGGAAAATTCCATAGTTTCTGGATACGATAACCAAATTCGCAAAAGCACGCACCTAGAACATAACGGAAGATCCGTTTTAAATGTATACTTACATGAAGATGCTGCCAAAAAACTGCGCACAAAAACAGAAAACGAAATATTTACTACTATAATCAGCGAATTAAAGAAAGTTTGCCCAGAAGTAAAAAAACACCAAAGCGAAGTAAAACCACTTTTTTTGAAATACTGGCCTCTGGCCATGCCTAAATTTCGTCACGACTATATTCCCGACGTAACTAAATTCGAAAAAGAAGGCCAAGGCGAAGGAAATATCTATCTAGCCGGCGATTACTTAAATTCTCCTTGGACCGAAGGTGCGGCTCGATGTGGAAAAAGAGTTGCCAAAATGATTATTGATCGTTTTTCTTAGCTTCTTTATACGCGGCCTCTGCCATCTCGCCATCAGATGGAGCAGATGACGAATCGTAAACTTTCTCCCCAGTCAACTTTTCAAACAAGACAAGACCATTGCCAGTAGTTCCATTGATTCCTGCGTATCCCGCGCTTGCGTTGCAAAAATAAAAGTTTGAAAAAGGAGTCTCCATTGTTATTCTAGAAAGCCCCATCTGCTTGGGTGTCAGGTCCATTCCATAAGCATTTCCATTTGGCGCCCAGGCCCAGTATTCATTTGTTAAAGGAGATCCAACCACCTTGACATCGATATGCTTTCTTAAGTCAGGAACATAATATTTTTCCACAATATCTAAAATTCGCTCTGCGATTTCCATTTTTCTTTTTTCGTATTTTTCATAACTCTCCGCCTTAAGTTTCGCGAGCTCCCCGTATTCAGCATAAGTCTCAACTTCCATGATTTCATGTCCAGGAGGACAAGTCCCCGGCTCGTTTGAGTGAAGTGTAGGAGTAGAAATAAACACCCAAAGCTTTTCGAAATTCCCGTGTTTTTGATTTTCCCAAATTTTATTCATGTCAAAATCTTCACAGTGCCAAACATTATGTTTCCCAAATCCATATT
>JACQCV010000032.1 GCA_016201465.1 Candidatus Vogelbacteria bacterium
CTCTCCTCGCACTCACTCCGGACTACCAGAGGCTATGACGACCAGTTAGTGCTGGGTTGCCTGGTAAAATAAAACCCCCAACTAAAAGTTGGGGTATAATAAATTACATGAACATTTGCGTTTCAACGAGTGTACGATATATCTCACAATTTTTCATCAGATCTTCGTGCTTACCCACTCCAACAACTCGCCCTTTGTCCATCACAATAATCTTATCCGCATCACGAACCGTTGAAAGTCTGTGAGCAATAATTATTGTAGTCCTTCCAAGTGATACTTCGTCTGTGGCTAATTTTATAATTTTCTCATTTATCGAATCTATGTTTGACGTAGCCTCGTCTAGAATAAGAATCGCGGGGTTTTTAATAATTGCCCGAGCGATACCAACCCTCTGTCTCTCTCCACCAGAAAGCTCTATGCCATTCTCTCCTATTTCAGTTTCAAAACCTTCCGTCAAACGATCATAGAACTTGTCTATGCACGCAAGCTTAGCAACCCTCTTTAAATCTTCATTGGTTATTGCCGCTCTTTGAGCAGCCGATAGACCGAACAAAATGTTGAATCTTAGGCTATCGTCAAATAATCCAACGTTCTGCTCAACTAAACCTATGCGACTTCTATAGTCTTCTATCTTGAGGTTTTTTAAATCCTCTTGATCTATTAGTATACGCCCAGCGTTAGGATCGTAAGCCCTCAAAAGCAAATTTATGATGGTGGATTTACCGGCACCAGAAGATCCAACAATCGCGACCTTACTCCCAGCCTCTACCTTAAAACTAATATTCTTTAGTGTGTCCAGATCAACATTATCGTCTTTACCAATCTTAGAATTAGTCTCCTCCGTCTCAATATATCTCACCTTCGGATAACTGAAAGAGACGTTTTGAAATTCAACCGTACCAACCTTAGGATATCCTGGCAAAGCGCTTGAAACGTTTTTAATCTCCGGCTCTATATCCAAAATTTGAAAATAGATTTTAACGGCTGCCATCATATCCAAACAACGACGGTGGAGATTACCAAGATTTGTGATATTTCCAAAAATCATTTGGGACCAGCCACTCACAATAATAAGATCACCCGGGGTTAAAACCTTCAAAGTTTCCACATAGTAAAAGCCGAAGTAAAGCACAAGGACGTGTGTTAGAATCATGGAAAGATTGCGAAGAAAATTATAGAAGTGATACTTAATGAAAAGCGTGATACTGCGTTCGTCATAATGTTTTTTGGTATCCTGAAAGAGATCAACTAAACTTATACCCTGCACATTGAGTATCACTAAAGAAATGTTTCTAAGTAGCTCGCTTCTTATCTTTTCTGATTTTTGAGAAATTTTTTCCAATTCCTTCATCTCTGGCCAAAATCGTTTGTTCATAAACCAGGAAATGACCAAGAATACAAAAGAGCCAGTAAATGTAATCAGAGCAATCTGCCAATTAATAAAAATTACAAATAAGCTAGCCAAAAATATCAGACAAAAAATTGGGCAGATTTCGTACACAAAGGTAAAGGCTAAAGACGAAAGTGAGTGCTCGCCCTTATTTACCACACTCGCGGTAACGCCTGAATGTTGAGACCTATGTTGGCCAATAGAAAGATCTAGTACTTTCTCTAGAGTCTTAACTGCCATATGGCGTCTAACCGAGAAATCTACCGCCGACAATTCGTAGTTGTCTTTGAAGGTTCTGACACACAGAGCTACAACTGACACGATACCGAAGAGAACAATCAATCCTCTTTCGGCACCAAAACCAGCACGGCTGTACAAAAGATTAAAAGTCTTACCAACAATATATGGTCCCAGCAAAGACAGAGCCTGCATGAATATCAACAGGAAAGCAATTACCAACATGCCAAATCTAAACGGCTGATAAATCTCGTAAACCCGGGACAGAAACTGTCTCATTCTTTTCTCCTTTCAAAGAACTATGATGCCCTCGGCGTGAATTGAACACACATCTACCCCTTAGGACGGGGCTGTTCTATCCGTTGAACTACGAGGGCGCATGAACTCAAACGCCTTTTAAACTAATGCAATTACTTTATAGTAATTTATAGCTTTTGACAACCAATTAAACTTGACACTCTCTAGATCTTATATATAATAATACACAGAGAGGAGGTACGGAGTGAAAACAAATCACCGTAGGCAATATGTAGACCCCGGATCATTTCGGGATAGATCCTGCCAGACCGTCGCCGTTTCGAAAATCACTGGTAAGTCGACTTCGATTCCTAACGATTTCAGCAATGGTCATCGTGGCCATGCGAAAAATATCCGCGGAGCGAAAAAGTTCATCCGCACTAGAGATCGAATCGCCAATAAGCATATCGCAATGAGAGAACTTCAAATAGTAATCGCGGAATCGGAAAGTGATTGATGTCGATCGATCGTCACCAAGGCCGTTGTGTTGAAAACATAACGGC
Organism: Candidatus Vogelbacteria bacterium; assembly: GCA_016201465.1. GTDB lineage: Bacteria > Patescibacteriota > Minisyncoccia > Phycocordibacterales > UBA12445 > JACQCV01. Next base: position 2,428 of record JACQCV010000032.1, read on the forward strand.
CTTTTTCTTTTAGGTGAAACTTAACCTATTCTGCTCTTAACCAAAGAAATTACCTTATCGTAGTTGTCATTTTGTGATAACTTATTTCGCTTCTCATGACCACAAGCCATACATCTATGAACGAGGGCTTCCTCACCACCGTCTTTTTCGAATCTACTCGGCTCCATCAATCCACAACATAAATCCAATCTGTCTCCAGGAATTACATCTACGTGCTTACTCCACAAACACTCCGGGCAATGATTTGTATACCCATTTCCAACGACAAAAAAACTACATTTTTCGCATGTAAAATCTTCTTTATTTTTTTTAAAATTCTTCATATTAAAATGATACCCCGACTTGCGCCGGGGCGAAACTTATTCAATCTTCTATCAGATCTGGATCAAGAATCTCCGCGTCATCTTCGTCATCATCAGTAAGAGACTCACAGACGTCGCCGTCAATCGAAAGAGAATCATAATCAATTCTCAAAACTAACTCATTCTTACCAGACTTCTCGTCTGGCTCAACGATATAGTCGAAGTGTCTAATGCGCGGGGTAGAATTAGCACTTGTCCCGCCTTCATCAAAGGTCCCTAGCCATTTTTGGAGTCTACGGTTGACGCGCAAGTACATCTCATTATCTTTCTCCTTGCGCGAGTCACCACCCCATCCATCCGTAACAAACGTCTGTCCCCTAATGACCTTAAATGTTTTATCAGCCACTACTCATTCTCCTTTCGCCAACTCCGCAGCAAGAATCTCTTGCCATGAATCTACCTTCTTGACCCGACCAAAATAGTGAGCAAATCGCCGCATTTCATCTGGTCGTGGCTGAAATAGGTAAAGAGTATCAACCTTGATCAAACTGCCCAAAACCTCCAATCTGTCGTCGACGAAATTGGTAATACCCAACTTCTCACAAATACCCGCCTTTTGCCATCTTTCACGACAAAAATACAAATGATCTCGACGAATACCAGTTAGCTCATAGAATCGATGGTGATCCAACCATCTCAAGGTTTTTTCCTGAACCTTACGGCCACACTTAGAGACAAGAAAAACGTTACTGCCAAAACGCTTTTCGACGAGCTGTCGTAAAGCATCAAAAGCCCCTGTCACCGCAGTAGTCTTCAGATAATTATCAGAAAAAAATGAGGTGTCGGTTCCATCATTGACCCGATCAATAATAACCCCACCAATATCGACACCCAGAATTCTTCGATCTCGCACCGATATCTCCTTTCAATGTACCGTTTCCGATTCAAACACTGTATCTAAATTTTTTAAGATCATAGCATATATAGCTTATAACGTCAAAGTACCCCTACTTTTTCCTGACTTCAACACTTTTTAGATACTCCTGAATTACCGGGATTTTACTTAAATAATTTTCAAACATGTCTACATACCCATTATCTAAATATTCCCCGGCATAGTCACCAGCCTCTTGAGGGTACTCCATGATCGGAGTTGTTAAATAGCCACCAAATGCCCAGTCAGCCTTAAGTCCTGTAGATGTTACCTTCGACTTAGCAACCTCAATTCCCCCAATCCAAGCCTGCCCCTTATTATTCCTACAAAACATGAAATTAAACTTGCCGTCCTTAGATGGGAACACGTCGACATGATAAGACCCCTGTTTTTCTGTCTCTTCGCTCCACTCCATAATTTTTTTCGAAAAATCTGGCGACTCATATTTTAAACCCAAATCCTTGGGTGGCGTTTTTTTATAGCGCGACCCATAAAATTTGCCAATTAACCTTTCCGGGTCCGGTTTAACATCATAGTAATAATCATTCTGGCTCTCGGCTGTTCCATAGTGAGTTGTTCTAATCAAACCGATAGTACCAAAAAGTATAGAATCTGGCTTAGACACTTCTACCACCCCATTCAGGCGCAAATCATCCGACAGAGCTTTCTGTAAAGTTATAGGAAGATTTAAACTTTCCGCGTTACGTCCCTTACCATAACTTCCGTCCATTCCATAATCGGGAATATACCGCCATACGCCATGTGAATTTGATCTGTAATATGATCGCGCCACGTAAAATTCTTTAGATGGAATATTGCTTGTCTTTGATTTAACAAATGCCAAAATGCCCACCCTACCACCTCCAAGGTTGTACGGTACGGACAATGCAATCTCTCTATCATCTACAATGGTCACGTACTTAGGTAATAAACCTTCAATTTTTATATCTTCCTCTGAAAGTACTACTGATCCCTCTGCTGTGATACATAAATTTGACATTACCCCATTTACATAATTCTCATCAACAGACTCAAAAACCAGGCTATTAACCTTATCATATTTTACACCTGGTGATTCTACTTTGTTTTTCATAAAATTTTTTGGTGCGAGTGAGGGGAATCGAACCCCTGTCCGATGCTTGGGAAGCACCAGTTTTACCACTAAACCACACTCGCTAATTAAAATCCAATTAACTTTAAAAACTTACCCCAAATACCGTCACCATCTCGTGGTGTCTGACTTGCATCGGTAGCTGACACTGGATCATCTACCACAACCAACACTTCCTCCCCATTTTTCGTTACTTGAAACTTACTCCGAAGCTCCTCCTCGATACCTCGGCTTGTCTTCAATTTAGCAATTTCAGTCTGCAACCTCTCTTCCTTATCCTTTAAGATGTTAAGTTTTCGCTCGGATTCGATTCTATTTATATTAGCGACCTGATCCTTTTTGTAAATACCATAAACACTATTTGCTATCACACTGGCCACTGTTAGCAACAAAATAGAAAAGATTGGGGATTGAAAGAAGTGCCTACGATTTCTTCTTTCTTGTAAGTTAAGCATTAGTATATTATATTATACTGACGATGTTATTCAAAAAAAGAAATAAAAAAAGGATAAATATAGCTTGGGGAGTGCTCTGTCTATTTATCATTGTTAGTATGATCATTCTCTATATCCCGGGACTATTTGGTAGATTTTAATCTGACGATCTCATTACCTTAAGGAAAACATCTTGAGGAATGTTAACCTTGCCAAGTTTCTTCATTTTGAGTTTACCTTTTTTTTGTTTTTCTCTAAGTTTCATTTTTCGTGTTATATCTCCACCATATAGATAACCGGCAACGTCTTTTTTCATCCCAGAAACCGACCGAGATGCCAGTATTCTGCCCAAGGCCTGTGCCTGAATCTTAAAATCAAACATCTGTCTGGGTAGGGAGTTTTTTAATTTCTCTACAATTTTTTCCGCATCCTCTTGAACTATTCTCCTGGCGACCACTCTACTAAATGACGGATATAGCTCATCAGCAATGATTACATCAAGCCTAACAACATCAGCCTCTCTAAGTCCAGCAACCTTATACGATAATGATGCGAATCCCGAAGAGACACTCTTAAGCTTGTCAAAAAAATTACGCATTAGCTCCCTTAAAGGCATCTCAATTTCTATTGAATTCCTATTGTCACTAAAAACCTCAGTGGAACCGACAACCACCTCATGCTCATGGAACATTTGCATTATTTCTCCTAGGTACTGTGGTGGTGTAATGATTATAGCCGAAACCCATGGCTCACAAACCCTCTTTTTCACACTTTCATCCGGGAACAATGATGCGGCATGCACAATCTCCTTTTTTCCGGCATCAAGATACTCAATTTCATAACTGACAGTCGGAGACGTAATAACTAAAGATAAACCAAATTCTCTCTTCAATCTTTCTGTAATAATCTCCAAATGTAACATCCCCAGGAAGCCACACTTGAATCCTCTTCCTAAAGAAGTTGACGATTCTTCTTCATATGCCAAAGAAGAATCGGACAATTTCAACCGTTCCAATGCCTGTCTCAGTAAAGTGAAATCGTCTTGGCTTTCGGGATAAATAGATGCCCAAACAACTGGCCGAGGTTCCATGTAGCCAACCATTGCCGGTAACCTCTTATTTGCAAGCGTAATTGTGTCACCAACTTTAGTCTGACCAATTTTCTTAATTCCAGTCACAATATAACCAATGGAACCAGCACTAAGTTCTGCACACGCTACCTTTCCTGGTATGAATATTCCAACCTCACCAACTTCGAACCTTTCATTTGATGCGAGAAAAACCATACTGTCCTTGGCTTTTATTGATCCATCAAATACTCTAACGTAAATAATTATTCCACGGTGAGCCGAATACTCAAAATCAAATACTAGTGCCCTAGATCCCGATCCAACCGAGAGAGTTTCTCTGGGTGGAGGAATTCTTTCAATAATTGCCCTAAGCAAATTTTCAACTCCAAAACCGGTTTTACCAGACGTTTCCACAATTGATATCGGGTCACAACCAAGAAGTGACATGATTTCATCCTTAACAATATCTAACTGAGCACTTGGTAAATCAACCTTATTGAGCACCGGAATAATAGCGACGCCCAGTTCTCTGGCCATAGCCAACACGGTAAGTGTCTGGGCCTGCACACCCTGAGTAGCATCAACGAGAAGTATCGCTCCCTCCACAGCCTTAAGGGACCTTGAAACTTCATATGAAAAATCGATATGGCCCGGCGTATCAATAAGATTTAAAATATATGGTACAGAATTTAGCGTATATTCCATTCGCACGGGCTGCATTTTAATCGTGATACCTCGTTCTCTTTCAAGTTCCATCGTGTCTAGTACCTGGTCACGCATCTTCCTACTTTCAATTGTTTTTGTAAACTCAAGCATCCTATCAGACAAGGTACTCTTACCGTGATCAATATGCGCGATAATAGAAAAATTGCGAATATTCATTAGTCGCTAAATCATAATGGAAAAGTGTCAAAAATACTAGCACTTAAAGCTGATCCTGGTTTGGAATTGTAATCGATATAAAACCAAGCTTTTTTTTAAATGTTGATGCTAACTCGTGAACCTCCTGGTTGCCCAATATGACCAAAACTGCTACCCCAGAAAGTATTGCGATACAAGCGGCAAAAGTTCCTTGAATCAACACCCCGACAAATGTATTAAGATTTAGGTATTGTGCAAGAACAAATAGTGTCGCATGCCCCGTAATATCCATTACCAATGATGCAAGCAAGATATGTGAAAAAGTTCTCGCCAGATCACCAGAAAAATAAAACTTGAGATCCCTCCTAAGATAAAACCACTCAAGAGCAAAGTTAGCGAATGCTCCAATACTATATGCTAGGGGTAAAATCAAAACCTCCTGGCCAGTCACATCACTTATCTTAAGAAAACTTATAATACCAGAAAAAAGAGTTGGGAAAATAGAAAAAAAACTTGGCAACACTAAAGCAAGTACCACGATTGTCAAAGATCCAAACAAGTTGGTGACCACCGGAACTTTTGTTTTGTGGCGTGCGTAATAAGAACGATCTAGCATTAAAACAACACTTTGGAAAACAACACCGAGGGCAAAGACTGCAAGACATGCCGCTGTCAATCTAGTGTCATTCCAGCCAAAGTGACCGCTCCCTAATATAACGCGGACAATCTGAGCACGTAAAACAATAAGGAGGGATACGAACGGCAAGACCCAAAATAATATATGCCTAATACCCACCAATACGCACTGCGCAAACTCCTCCAGTTTATTTTCCGCGCTAAGTCTCGAAAGTAACGGGAACGCGGCAACTGAATAGCTAATACCAATTAGAGATATCGGCACAGATTGCAAGTTATATGCGAAATTAAAAACGGCAATCGATCCGGAAGTCATATAAGAAGCCTTCATGATTAAAAAAGTGACCGCTAACTGAAGTGCTCCTAAACCAAGAGTTCTTGGAAGCGAACGTAAGATAACGACCTTAATATCTTCAAAATTAAAGTCTAGGATAAATCTTGGAAACAAACCACTTGAGATAATTGTCGGAACTTGTATAGCCACGTGTAAGAACGCCCCAAGTACAACTCCATACACAAGACCAGGAAAACCCCAAATCGGATAAAAAACTACAATTCCCATAATAATTCCCAAATTATATAAAATTGGACATAAAGCGAAAATCATAAATTTACGCTTCGCCTGAGTCACTGAGCCGAGTAAATTTGAAAGCCCAAGCAGTAGTGGAGAAAAAAGTAAAACCCGCACCGCAACCAATAACTGTGCCTGCTCAGAGGTTGAAAATCCGGGGACAAATAGTCGATTAAGCTGTGGTGTAAAAAGAAACACAACAACCATTGTTGGCACCATAATTAAAGTAAAGAGGGTGAACAAATTATCCATAAACCGCTTATCCGCGATAATATCGTTACGACTACTTCTTTCGATTATAATAGGAATCAAAACAGTAACAGCAAGAAAAGATCCGACCGAAACGAAGATCAGATCTGGTATCCTGAAGGCAGCGTAATAAACATCAAGAACGGTACTTGCACCAAAAGTATGGGCAAGCAATCTATCGCGTAATAAGCCTAAAAGCTGGGATGCCAACGATGCCAAACTTAGAAGAAAAGCGGCCTGATGCAGACCGCTAAACTCTCTATTGAAGAAATTAAGAATCCCTTTAACCATTACTGAACAATTTCTCTAACTGGCGGCTTACTCCGTTTGGCTGGATCACTAGGCTCACTCTTAGGAGCGACTATATTTTCAAGGGCCCCTCTACCGGCGCTTAAATTACCCAAAATAGTTTTAACCTCGGTATTTGTAGGATTAAGATTTGCAATATCCTTAAACTGGCTAATCGCCTCATTTATTTTACCTAGCTTACTGTAACTTAATCCAAGGAAATATTTGGCATTTGAATAGTTTGGCTGTAAGATAACCGCCTGCGAAAGCGCTCCAACAGCCCCTGAGTAATCTTTGTTAAGATACCTCAAAAATCCCAACTGAAACAGAATACCCATATCTTGTGGTGAGAAAACAAGGGCTTGTTCCACACTCTTTATGGCACCCGTAATGCTACCTTGATTAGCTTCAATTTGAGATAACAGGAACAACGCATCTGTAAAATTACCCTTCTTCTGAAGCGCTAGATCAATATCAACCTTTGCCTTTCCAATATCTCCTTTTGCAACTTCAAGCTGGGCCAAACCCAAATAAATATTCGGATTTTCCGGCGTTATAGACAGGGCTTTGTTGTATGAATTTAGTGCAAGATCGTAAGAACCAGCGACTACACCCTTAAGGGGAACAACAGTCTGACCGACCCTGGCAAGAGTTATCCAATTAAGATAATTATTCGGATCAATTTCTGTGGCTCTTCTCGCATTACCCGCAGACGCACTGAGAACAGCTTGCAATTTGGACAAGAGGGTCTCCTTTGTGAGCGTCGACTGGCCAGAAAGCAAATTTTTAAGTTCTAAAACATACAAGTCGGCTAAAGATCTGTAATAAAGATCCTGTTCATCGAGACTAATCGCCGCCTTAATTCTCCGTTCAGCTGAAATAGCATCACCCAAAATATTTGCACTATAAAGACCCTTCTGGAAATTATAAACTGCCAAAAACTTTCGACCAAGCAAGTACCCGCAAGAAACAGTTGAAATAATCAAAATCACAAGAACTAATACTGAGATAAATCCCAATCTTGGATTATTAAAGAATTGAAACTCGTAATTTCTTATATATTCAACCCTAGACAAGGAAGCAATAAATATACCTGTGAAAATAAAAGTCAACACCAAAATCACAGTATCAGTTACGTAAAAGACCGAGAAGGACCAAAGATAAAGAGCTGCCACAAAGGATGAAAAGACAAGTAATTGATCAAATATATTTTCCGCGGGTCTTAAAATCGATTTAAGACCAAGATAAATCAAAGACAGTAGGAATATACTAAAACTCAAAACACCAAACAAACCGAGAGTCACCGCCAGTGAAGGTATCCTCCCAAATCCAACATTAAAATCAGTGTTCCAAAAAGCCGTACCATTAACCGCCTGTGGCTTCAATGCTGCCCATTGTTCAGAAAAGGTGTTTGGACCGCTACCAAAAAACAAGTCTTTTTTCATAGATCTTCTAGCGACGTCTATGGTTGACTGCCACGATGGTCGTACCTCTAATTGGAAAATGCCATAACTACCCAAGAACGACCCAACTCCATTTGTTGAAAAAAATAAAATTAGGCACAGCACAAAAACAACGAATGATGGCCTATAGACAATTTTTTTAATCCATCCCACTCGAGACTGTTCATTGTCATCGTCATCCGCCAATTCAATAGGCTGTAAGAGGCCGCCATATGCAAGTGAGTAAATAAAAATAATTAGTGTAAAGATACCAATAATGGCCCAGATTAAATCGTAATTCACAAGAGCCACGATTATTAGAGATACAATCAGAAATAGGTGCATTAATCGCTTCTTGCCACTAGCTAAGTTTGGAATAAATTCTAAAATAAGCAGTGACAATATTGTGGAAAGACCAAAAAGAACCCCGAGATCATTCAATTTTCCAATAAAATTAGTCAGGGTACCTCCAAGAAAAACAATGCCTGGATGTATAACTTGGACTAGTTGCAATGCACCAATGACGGCAAGCGATAATAAAAGACCAAAAATGTAACCCGCCAACCTCTTTTTCGATTCAAAAAACGTCGAGGCTAAAAATAAACTCAAAAACAACAAGGTAATTGAAATGAAAGTGTCGTTCTCAAAACCTAAACCAAATAATGATTGCCCAACAGAAGAGGATAGCAGGGAAGAAATCAAAAAAGAAGCTAGGACAGATAGACTAGTCCAAAAAACTAAACCACCAGGAAATTCTAAACGTCCATCCTCAAGTCTTGTGATAAGCCATAAAAAGAAAGATAACAATATTCCGCCAGAAAACAAAAGTTTTTTGGCAAATTCGATTTGAATTCCGGAAACCAATGGAGGTACAATTAACGGAATTAGAATTATGGTTAAGAAAAAAACAAAATATGACAGCTTGCCAACAAAAGGCAACTTTCTAAAAAAACCAGTGCGTGGAGCACCCTCAACCTCAACATTTTCATCATCGACAATAATATCGACTTCAAGTTCTTGCATTTTTTTTTGGTTAAAATTGTTAAGAATTGCTTATAAAAATTCATTATTATTACATTCAATTTTACATCCAGCACATAATTTAATCAACAATAACTAATCCACTTATGTGTTAATATATATGCATGCATGAGAAATTCGTTCATTCGGAAAAAATACATAAGACCAAACATGGGTTATTTATCGGTGATTTTGTCTATGGCGCCAACGATGGAATTGTCACAACATTTGCTGTAATCTCTGGCGCGATCGGAGCATCTTTGACTCGCGAACCAATTATAATTCTAGGCCTTGCGTCCTTAATTGCAGATGGAATCTCGATGGGACTTTCAAACTACTTGGCCATAAACTCTAGATTAGATTACCAAAAACAAGAAAGACTACGGGAAGTTTTCGAAGTTGAAAGATTTCCAGACAAAGAACGTCAAGAGGTTCGAGAGATTTTGCAAAATTGGGGTGTACCAGAAAATAAACTTGAGGAATTCGTAAACATACTAACCAAAGATAAAGACCAATGGGTAAACTTAATGATGCGTGAGGAGCTAGGAATATTTGAGGACAAGATTGAATCCCCCACGAAACACGGTATCACGACTTCATTATCTTTCTTCCTGTCTGGCTCACTCCCCCTGCTTCCATATCTTCTCGGACTTAGAACGTGGTCTCCATTTCTAATCTCAGTCACCGCCACTGCCGTCTCGCTCTTTGTTGTGGGTGCACTAAGAACATTTATAACAGGAACAAATTGGATCAAATCGGGACTTCAAATGCTCACAATTGGTGGCTTAGCGGCCTTTGCCGCATATTTTGTAGGTGGAATAGTTAAAAATTTATTTGGTCTAAGTATATGAAAAAACGAAGCAGTAATCCAATCCTCCATATGTTCCAGGTTGTCTGGTATTACGCGAACGACCGCCGCGGCAAGATGATACAGTTCTGCTCCATGACAGTAATCGCAAACGGCATTGGTCTTTTTAACACGGTTGTGACAGGTTGGATTTTTAACGACGTTCAATCTTCTGTTAAAGCTTCTGTTAAAGATCCTGCCCTTTTTCCTAAGATTGCTGAACTCATGCTTTTGGTAATTTTCCTAGATTTTCTTTTTTGGGCATTTCACGGCCCCTCAAGATTAATTGAACGAAAAAATGCCTTTTTGGTTAGACACAATTTCCGAAGAGATCTACTGAGTAAGGTTATCGATCTTCCGATTGAATGGCATAAAAATCACCACTCTGGACACACAATTGATAAGGTCAATCAGGCCGCTGATGATCTACACGATTTTGCTGGATCAATTTTCCAAATAGTTGAAAACAGCGTAAGACTCTTTGGGGCAACAATAATTTTACTTTTCTTCGACTATCGAGCAAGTATAATCGCACTCTCAGTAACAATTCTAGCGATTATAATGATGACTGAATTCGATGTTAAATTAAGACGCATGATGTTAGAAAGAAATAAGTTTAAAAATCATATGGCCGCGGCAATACAGGATTATATTACAAACATCTATACAATTATAACGCTGAAGCTAAAGTCTCGGGTAATGCGTGAAGTTGAAGATCGTTCCTGGGCATTTAACGACATAAATACCAAAATCAACCGGGTAAGCGAAATAAAATGGTTCTCAGTTAGTATGATGATTTCTGTAATGGTTGCCGGCATAATTATTTTAAACACCCAAGAGTCTATAGCGGCGACCGGAACAGTGGCACTTGGTACTTTATTCATCCTTTACCGCTACCTAAATGGCGTGGGAGAAACTTTTTATAACTTTGCATGGAGATATGGAGAAATCTTAAGGGAACATGCGTCTATTTTATCAACACAAGCGATCATCGATGAACACAACAAACTTTCCCCGGCAAAAAAAGCAAGCTTACCAATTCGTTGGAAATATTTAGAAATCAAAAATGTAAACTTTACATACAGCAGAGAGGAGGATGGCGAAACAATAACGACCCACATTAACGACGTTAACCTCAGACTATCGAGGTACGGCCGTATTGCCTTCATTGGCGAAAGCGGGTCCGGCAAAAGTACAATGATGTCTCTAATTCGCGGATTACACTTTACTGAAAGTGTTGAGTTGTTTGCAGACGGAAAACAGCTTCCAAAGGGTTTATCACACCTATACAATCACGTTACCCTTATTCCTCAAGATCCTGAGGTATTCAATAGTTCAGTCCACGACAATATCACAATGGATACACAAGTGGGCGGTCACAACCTAAAAAAAGTAATCAAGATGTCCCAATTCGAAACTGTTTTAAAACGTTTACCTTTTGGTCTTGATACAAACGTGATGGAGAAGGGTGTCTCATTATCTGGCGGCGAAAAGCAGAGACTTGCGCTTGCAAGAGGACTCTTGGCCGCACACGACAGCGACTTCCTGCTATTAGATGAACCAACTTCTAGTGTAGATTCGACAAATGAGATGAAAATTTATGAAAATATAATTTCAAATTTCAAAAAGAAAACAATTATAGCAACCATCCATCGACTTCACCTTCTACAATATTTTGATTACATCTATATGTTCGACAAAGGCAGGGTGATAGCTGAGGGCACACTGGATCAAATGATTAATAATCCACAATTTAAAGATATTTGGGATAGATATAATACCACTACAGTAAGATAAAAAACCCAGAGCCAACCTCTGGGGACAAAAAACCTAAACAATTATTATATTGTGTTTTTTTAAGACCTCCTCTCTGGTTTTAGCGGTATATTCATGAATATTATAATACTGCTTATGACCACGCCCGGTGTAAAGCTCGGCCATTGCTTCTGCTAACTCTTTTGTTATTCCGTCTTTCATCAAAAAAGTATTACCTGCCGCATCTGTGCGCGTTACCATCCACAACTTTCCGAATTCACCTTTATTCACTTAATCACCTCCACACAATTGATAGCATAAAAAATAAATTAAAAAAACCGCCTTAGCCAATCGGTAAGACGGTAGAAATCCATTTATAGTCCCTTAGATACTCTTCTATTTGTCACAACGCGCATCCCCGATGCACCAGCAATCTTCATTAGGAATTCAAGCATATCCAAAAATCCATCTGGCACAACGCTATCTAGTAAAATATTGCCACTCAAGTACCCAACTCTAGTACCATTGTAGATTTTGTCAGTACCAATATCTAGCGTTTGAATACGATCACACTCAACAAGCTCTCCATTCATAACGTCATCCACAAAATTAGCTGGCGGCAACCAATGGTGATCACCAACATAATGCAAAATCATATCTGGCATCACCCATTTGTGGGCATTCTCAAAGGTCAAGTTAACATCACCGGAGGAAATTTTGGAGTACTTATTTCTACCCATATCAAATCCAGTGGCACAGAATGAACATAAATGAAAGCCCATTTCTAACCTCCAAAGTCGTAAACTTCGGCATTTCGGCATTGATAAACCACCGTAACAATACCACATATCACTCCATACTGTCCACTAATAGTATTTATTGTCTGCGAACAGAAGCCTGGGCCAATGCCTTCAGTTTCGGTCTTTTTTAAATTACTACCTCTATTAGGTAATTAACTACTCCGTTATTTTCACAGTACCGACCATTGTAGGATGTATGCTGCATTTATATTTGAAGGTGCCAATTGTATTAAATTTATGAGAGTATACATCACCTGGAATAAGCGTTCCGCTCGAGAGCTCAGTTCCACCAACAGATGTCACAGAATGACTTTGACTGTCTTCATTTCTCCAAATAATCATTGTTCCTTTTTTTGCTGAGATATTATTCGGACTGAAGTTAGATCCCCTGATCGAAACCACTATCGGTGACAACTTTGATCCAGACTGAACTGTCGTTGGCTCAGGATTAGGGGTAATAGCAGTAGATTGAGACTCAGGCGTAGCGACCGGGTTGGTTAAAATACCAAGTTGATTACTGCCAGATCTAACCAAAAAGAAGACAACTAAGACCACTACCAAAATAGCGACCACCATTAAAACTTTTTTATCTTTCATAAATTTTATTATAAAACTACTAATGGGCTAATTATATCACACAGCCAAACAAGACAAGACAAATATTGTGTATAAAAAAGCCGCTTAGTGTTCCCACATAAACGGCTATCGGATCAAATTTCTTTCAGGGGATCCATCCTGATTTGAGCTTGGCGCGGAGCTTCATCAATCTGGAGCAGAGCTCCTGTTCAGTAAGGACAGTGTCCTGCTTCTTTTTCTTACCGATTGAATGAGTCAATACCGCGTTGCTAGTGGCGAAAAGTGCAGCCCTGAAGTTGGGGTTGGTCGCGCGAGCATCGTAAAGTCTATCAAGAAGATCCTGATACTCCTTAATGTCTCGCTTGTATGCGATACCCTTCCACCAAAGAGTCTGACGCGTTTTCCATGCTCGATTACGCGATTGACCACGGCGCTTGGCCTGAAGTCCAACCAACTTGCAGACCTCGATCTGCATGTGGAGTTTGTCGAACTTGAAGGCCTGAAGCAGTCCCTCAGCCGACGCACACCACACGCCGTCGAACCAAAATGGCTGTGGTGAGAAATTCCCAACCTTATCACCCGGAAAACCTTGTCCAGATGGCCCCCACCTCCTTTATCCTTTACTGTACGTTGCAAACAATCGCAACTGGTAGATGATCACTTACTGTTCTCGCTTGCTTGAGACCACCACACTGCGGAACGAAGTCCACGATAAGTGATCTGTCCACGCGAATCCGACCCTTGGTATAGATATTGTCGTAGGCTTTCGAAAGATAACTTCTTGCTGCGCTGCCCCTGTCTTTGGCTCGAAGCGATGTATCGCCTTCAATATTATGAATTGCGCCTAGACCCTGTTCAAACGCCCCATCGAGTTTGTCGTGACTCAAATTGAAGTCACCAACAAAAACTATGTTACCATCCGAAAAATCTTGTCGATGCTGAGGCAATTCCGAAACTTCCTTTTCCGGATGTTTCGCTGTCGGTGCCAAGTGAAAACTGACAAGCATCAACCAGATCTTTTTATCGATCTCGAATTTCACACTTGCTGGTTCTCGAACCATCGAGTTCACAAGGCCGGAACAAAGAGTCGCTTTGTGTGGAATTGCAGCGACACGCGCAGTCTTCCAAAGGAAAGCAAACCGCTCCTTGCACGGACTCTCATGCGTTGCATCGCTCACAAGATAATCCCACTTGGCACCGGTTCGGTTAAGTTCATCCGAGAGCTTCGCGACCGCCTGGGCGCCAAAGTCTGACGTGCTGACCTCCTCGATAGCCACTATATCGGCAGCCCGCAAGATCTGCGCCATGTGCACAATCACTTCGGGTGATTTCTTTCGTCCGAAGTTGCAAGCATTCCACGACACCACCACGATGTCGCTCGCTGGTAGATTATTCTTGGATATCTCCGACACGTACTCAGTCCCTGTATATGCCTGCAGGGTTTGAATAACTTCTATCTTGCTATTGCTCGTCTCCTCCACAGATCCACACCCAGCAACAAGCAAAAGAAGTGAACAAATCGCAACAAAAAACCTATGATTACTCACTTTTTTCTACCTCCTCAGTTGTCAAAAAACACTCTAGATTTTGCTGGCAGTATAATATACCTACACGCTTTTGTCAATATCTGCTCAATCGAATATGACCGGTAAATAATTATCTATTTCTCTTTGTGTAAGATCATAAAAGTGTTCCTGATTATCATGTAATCTTGCGGCCAATCTGACGCCCACAAAACGCCAGTGCCACGGTTCAAATTTGTAATATGAGTTTCCTTTCGGGTATGAAAGAGCAAATCCGAATTTATATGCGTTATCATTAAGCCACTTGTACGAGGGCGATTTGTCGAAGTTTACAAATGCTACTTTCAGGTCGGTCGCCATAAAGTCTACAGCCGTTCCAAGCTGATGTTCGGAATACCCTTGATCCGCAGAGAAAGAATTTGCTGTTCCCACACCGTAAGTAAATTTATATCCTGCTTTTACCGACTGCTGATCATAAAACGATCTATAAGCAGATACTACCTTCAATATTGGGCCGTCTTGTTTAGCCGCCTCAATCATATTGTGAAGAAATGGCCGCACATGAGTCTGAACGAACTCAGGTTTGCTTCTTTGAAACAAATAACTTGGGTCGATAAGAGAAAGTTCAATAGGTACATAATTTTCATTCAAAAAATAAACTTTCGAATATTTTTTTAGTAACTCAGGATCAAGTTGTCTTAATTTATTCAACTCATCTACGGTAGATGATATCTGATTTATCTGACCTTCGAACACCATGTTTTTTGACTGTTCAGTCTGCAAAGATTGTCCCAACACCTTCTTTTCGTTAACCAAGCTCGCCGTTGTTGAAGATGTGATACTCTGTATCCTTACCAACTGGTCAATGAGATACATATTAAACTTCTCCAGATCCCAAAAATTATAAATGGAATAACCCACAGAGAGAACGATCGCAATCAAAAGGCCAAAGATGATAAGGATGTTTTTCGTGTTAAATTCAGGAAAAGTCACGAACTTATTTTACCACACCCAGCGTTAAAAAATCCCACAGGCCGAAACCTGTGGGTGTTGAACTGTCTTGTACTAATCCTGCCGAACCCTGTCACAATCGGGACAATGATATGTCGACTGCGTATATCTGCTGTCACACATATCAAATGTATCCTCTCTTGCAATACGCTTCTCATTGCTGTGCCTACAGAACCTCCTTACATCATTCTGTAGCGCCTTATACCTCTTGAGGAGTGCAGGAAACTTCGCATCTGCAATCTCTCGCGCCTTGCATTCGTCGGCTTTTACCGGAGTAGTATATTCCTTGCCACACTCATCGCAAACAAAAACGTCAACTTTTTTCCGAGTTGCCATAATCGCAGCCTCCTTTGTTAAAGTCCCAAACATATGGCTTCTAAGCCCAAACTAGCATTACTTTTCAAAATGTCAATGGGAAGTAAAAAGCCCGCGGTTTTTAGCCCACGGGCAGACACAACTCACTTCTTAGACTTCACCTTCAGACTCTTAATGAACTCATCCCTCTCTCGCTCGAGCCTTCGATCGCCTTCGGCGTACTTAGCATCCTCCAGTTCATCCAAAACTTCTCTGTGTACCTGAAGCTTCACACCCTTAGATGCAAGCACCTTACAGTGTTCTGCGCAGAAACACATGATCTCGCCATCTTTGACGATTGCCACACGCTTACCATCCCTCTTGTCATACTCCTTACCACAACCAGGAAAATCACACGAAATGTCATCCCACAGAAAACTCATTACAAACCTCCTTGCACTCAATACAAATGCTTCTGAAATATATTATATCAATAAGCCTTACTTCTTCAAATCCTCGATAAACTTCTTCTCGCGCGCAATTCGCTCCACTTCTCGCCTACGTCTCTCCGGACCTTCTTTGGCCTCTGTCATCTCATTATGGATCTCTTTAAGAGTCCAGAGAACCACACCCTCAGCCGTAAGGCGCGCGCAATGCTCTGAGCAGAAGGCAACAACCTCGTCTCTTCCACACCATCCGTCTTTCCTAGTCCTTGCAACTTTTTTACTTAGCCTATCATCGAAATCCTTATCACAACCCGGGAAATCACAACAAACAGCATCTCGTGCCATACTCTCGTAAGACATTTCATCCTCCTTTTTTATCAACGACCAACCTTCTAATCTAAGTGTAGCCGGGGCAGAAAGTCATCACAATAGATTTTGTCTAAAACTTGGACAACAAAAAACCACCCGGCATGGGTGATAAACTACTCCTTGACAGCATATACAATTATCTTCCTTGTTAGCAACAACAGTCCGACGCTCCCAAAAGTGAGAGATCGTCCCTGAGCAAAGATGGCTGGCACAAAAGTGAAATCTGGTTCAACAATAATGCCATCCTGATCGGTGGCAATAATAGTTTCATGACACGGCAAAACAGCATTCAACAAATAGTAACACTCTCTATACAAACTCTTAAGATCTGCCCTGTCTGCCGATTTATATCCGAGCTCGGACAATTCACGTTGTACAGCACGTAGGTCGGTCTTATGTAGGACGTCAAAAAACTTAGCACGTTTTGCGACCTTTCTAACACGATCAAAATTTTTGTTTTCTTCAAGAAGCCACGACTTTTGAGAAGTCATCTTTCCCTCACTTTCAAATCATGAAATTTTCAAACAACAAAAAAATCTACACCAATATTACATATTAGTGGAGATTTTTCAATATCTGAGCACTAAACCTAACTATTTCTTAGCCTTTTTAACAGTAGACCTCTTAATTTCTTTAGCCTTTTTTATTTGCTTTAGAGAGACTTCCGCCTTAACAACTGGCATGCCCACAACCTTAACAGGAGCAGCTACTGGTTTTGGCACTACAACTACTGCAGGTTTCGTAGCCGTCAACACATCCTTTGCAGGATTAAATTTCATATGCGCGAGATTCTCAACTGAATTAATAAGTCTCTCGATTTTTGTGTTCATGTTTTCCAGAAGTCTCTTTATATCATCACCGCCACCCACTGGCCTCTGCTGATCTGGCCTTCTGTTATTGTCAAAATGTGGTCGAGAACTCCTATCTCCAAAATCCTTTCTTGGGAATCGGTCATCCTGAAATCGCTTTTCACCACCACCCTTTTGAGCAAAACAATCCTTGCAATAAACTGGTTTATCGCCAGTTGGCCTAAAGGGCACCTCACAACTCTTATTACACTCACTACATGTTGCCTGAAACATGGGCTTCCTACCATCTGACCTAAAGCTGCCTCCACCTCCTTGTCCACCTCTATCTCGATTAAAATTTCCCATATATATAAGTTATTTATTAAGCCCTTATTAATTATTCAACGCCAATAGTATAACATGCGTCTGATAAAAAATCAAGTATTTGTATTAAAAAACCGCCAGTCCAAAGATCTGACGGTCACTCTCAGAAAAACATGGACATCTGCCTTACAACAGGCTCAACTCCCATCATCGAGTCATTATTCGAAAGGAAGATGTACGGAATATCCGACGTAAGCGCGATTTTATCCCACTCTTTGCAATCGGAAACACGTCTTTCAATCGACAACGCGTCATCCCCTCTTGCCACAAGTCTCCTTCGCAATTCCTCCTCATTTGGGGCAAGAACATAAAACGATAGTATTTGACTCTCATCTACACCCATAAACTCGAGATATTGGCGCAACAAAGCAACCGATTCAGGAACTATAATCATTAACAGAGGAGAATTCAGAGATGCCTCCGATACAAAAACATCCTCAACAGACCTCTTAGTTGTCCCATAATAGTTCCCATGCGCCACGACCACCCAGAGATAGTCCTCCTTATTTTTCACAAAGTCCTCTTGCGAGATGTTACAATTATATTCACCAGGAATATCTGAGTCCCTCGCTGACCTAGATGTATGACTGGTGATTAAACGCAAATCGGGACGGAGAACCTGCAATCTCTTAACAATAGTAGTCTTACCGACACCAGACGATCCGGTAATTGTGCAAATTTTTACCTGTGCCGTATATACCTCCTGTTTTCAAGGTTCTAGGACAACGTTACCATAACACCCAAAAACTTTCCACAGGTACGGGTTTCATCCTAAATTAAAAGGTGTATACTGTTAAACGTCAATAAAAATTATTATCAATAATTAATTGTTTTTATGATACAAAAACAAAGAGGTTCGGCGACAGTTTGGGTGGTCGTCATTATAGTTCTCGCAATTTTAGCAATATGGTGGATGAAGAGTAACTCTACACCCACTCCTTCAACTCAGCCAGTGGCTACACCAACACCAGCCACCCCAATCCCTGAAGCTGCAGCCCCAGCTTCACCATCCTATTTAAGTACCCTAACAATGACCAACGGAAGTTCCTACTTAGCTGATGTAAATGGCCGAACCCTTTACACAAAAGTCTCTGATAAAAAAAACACCAGTACCTGCACGGGTGCGTGCTTGTCGGTCTGGCCTGCTTATGTGGCCCAATCTGCCCTAGAATATGCTCCAGCGAATTACAATGACCTCAGCACGATGAAGCGTGATGATAGCACTTACCAATATACGTGGAAAGGTATGCCACTATACTACTATGCCAAAGACCAAAAAACTGGCGATACCACAGGAGATGGATTCAACAAGGCCTGGAATGTTGCGAAACCATAAATAATTAACACAGACCAATAAAAAGGGGCTCGAAGAGAGAGTCTCTTTTTTATTCATAAACAAATTTATTACTACGCCTTTCTGGAAAGCCATCCAGCCACAAGAAGAACACCGGCTACAAGGTTCAAACCGGCGTGTCCCGTCATCTGATCAGGAGTTAAACCATATGAGAGCATATAGATATGAGTTGCAAAGACAACTAATAACCCGACCATATACAACCACCAACTCATTTTATTATTCGCGTACATTTTTTATTAAGTTAACTAATATTTATTGATTATAGCACGAAATTTGAATTAAACTTGTACGCAAATATTATAGAGTGTTAGTTTGCTCGCGACCACTTTTTGTACCATGCACACTACAAGCCTTCCATAAACCAAACCTTGACTTGCGTGCTTGCTCTTCAGACTCCTTAAACTCTTTTGCCTTAGAAGTATCCGGCTGGTATGGATAATTAAATGCGAATCCCTCTCTAACTAGTTGCGAATTTACAAAGGTTCCGTTACTCAAATAAACAAAACCAAGTAATCGCCCGTATTTATCGCGAGTCGAAACATCTTTGTAAACTGTTACTGTCTTGCCTTCTACCAAATCTCTATTTCTATCTGTCGCCTCTTTCGCAAAACATTGAATAGGCTTCCGTGGGTCAAACTCTTCGGGAGTATCAATTCCTATGTACCTCAACCGCTCACCACTTTCAAGTTGAACTGTGTCACCATCAACAACTCTTTCAACTTTTATTGGCTGACCATACTCAAACTCGACTGAGTTACTACGTACAATAGAAACATTTGTGCGGGCAGTAGTAATAACTCGCTCGTAGGAAACGTGATTTTCAAAATAAAATTTGCCGAATACAGAAACAGCAAGGACAAGAAATAGACTGAAGCTGATTTTTTTGTAATTCATGTTGCACAAATGCTACCAAACAAAAAGCCACGCGGCAAACCACGTGGCCCCAATTTCTAAAACCTAATGAATTGTGTGAACCTCATCATCCTCACTGCATTCATCATCTGCTAGTGAGCTAGCATTATGTTGGATAGTACCCATCTGCTGATACTCGTGAATTGCCCTTGCCAAAAGGATGCCTTCTGCCTCCTTAATCCATTCCCCTTTCCCACGCTTGCGCCACTCGTAACCGGACTCATCATTTTTCATCCGCTTTACCTGTTCTTCCTTCTCGAATTCATCTGTCGACACAACGCGAAGACCGCAAAATTTTGGAATCCATGCAAGCAAATCACTCAAACCAAACATGAAGCGCCTAATCGGTGATGATCTTTCAACTAAAACGTGAAATAAGTCAACCCCCACCTTGTCACAGATAAACATTAAGCCAGTAACGAGACCAGCCCATATTCCAGCAATAGGCACTAGAGGCGCAAAAATAAAGTATATACCAAGTGCATCCTTGGTAATCGTAGAGTTACTACCACCATATTTGTGAACTAGGACGGATATCAAAAACATGAGTACCCAGTAGATCCCAAACATCAGCATGTGCATCTCACTTACTCCTTAGAAAATCGCAAAACCTGTGAAAGAGTCCCTTTTCCTCAACACTCACCTTAACCTCACTTATTTTCTTTTGCGCTGTGAGTGCTCTTATGATTCTCTCAAAATCAGGATGAGTGGGTGCAGAAATGCTATGAATAAACGAGAGTTCATTTATTCTATAAACCATGTCCATTTGCAGCATGGCCACAATAACCCTCGGCCCATTGGACCTACTACTGACAAGGTCCTTTATTTCAGCCCTCTCTGTGTCAGAAACATTCTCGTCGAGAACAATGAACACCTCAAAATAATCATCTTTCTTGGTACTGTTCGCAGCGACATACTTGATAATTGCATCACACCTTTCCAGGACATTACCACTATTAGTCTCCACTTCTTTCTCCTCTAGTTAATTGTCAAAAAAATAATCAAAATTCATACACAATCTAACAGTAAGTCCCGCGTCTGTCAAGTTTTTTTATCATCATTTTTTAAGATAAAAGTAGGTCCGGCTTAAAGCTAGACCTACTTACTGTTTATTTTCTCAATTAATATACCAAGGTGAGCTGTTAATATGCCGATCTAATTCCCTAAGCGAACCCTGTATTAGACTAAACATCTGTTCAACAAATCGATAAGCCTCATCCTTGGCCTGAAATCTGCCCGCCGTTACGCCAGCCTTACACCAAATCAAACCTCCAGAACAGCCGCCGATCTGATATTGAACTTGCCGATAATGCCCATAACGAAGATCAACTCCCTCCGCCTTAACCATATCCACCATGATCATCTCCTGCGGCTGCACGAGTGGCTGCACATAAAGTGGGACGAGTGGATATTGATACGGCTGGCTCCAATAAAGTCCAGGCTTAGGCACACAAGACGTATCATGCCGCGTAACATTAATCATTGGAATGGAAAAATTATTCATTGGCGGTTTCGCAAAGTTGCCGTGGGCACCTACTCTAGTAAAATTAGACAAAAGTAATACAACAACCAAAAAAATAAATCCTCTCATCTCCAACCTCCTCGCCCCAATTTTCGTCGAGGCCTTTGTCAAAACAAAATGCTAGTCTGCTTAAAGACTAGCATTTTGCAAATTAATGTAAATCCAAATTCTATTTTGCTGTTTTCTTACGACTTTGTATCACAACAAGTAGCGGGCTTGCTAATAGAATTGATGAATACGTGCCAGCAATAATACCTACAATCAGCGCCAAACAAAAATATTTCACAGATGCACTACCGAACATAATAAGAGCAACTAGAGTTAGCACAACGGCAAGCGATGTGTTAATTGACCTTGAAAGCGTCTGACGAATACTCATACCTACAGTCTCAGTAAAACTCTTAAATTTTTTCAACTTAATATTCTCTCGGATTCTATCGAATACGACAATAGTGTCGTGCACCGAGAAACCAAGAATGGTCAGAATTGCTGTTACGAATAATGAGTCTATCTCGATTCCATATTTGTGACCGAGGTATGCAAAGATACCAAGCGGTACTATAACATCATGACCCAAAGTGATCACGGTGACTAAACCATACTCCCACGACTTAACCACACCAGACACCTGCCTAAAGGCGAATGCGATGAATAAAGTAATCGCAATTACAACAAGAATAATCGAATAAACAGACTTCGTCTTAAGCTCATTACCAATCGTAGGACCAATAGAAGTAAACCTCTTATCTATAATCTGCCCGCCGTCAACAGCAAGAGCCTTAATCAAACCAGCCCTGTCTGACTCCTTAAGATCACGGGCCTTAACAATTAAACCCTTATCACCATACGGCTGAATTGTTTCACCCAAACTAAGCGGAGCAACTGCAGCCTTAATCTTAACTAAATCAGGCATACCGTTAGGATACTCAACTTCAAGTAGCGATCCTCCCTTGAAATCCATTCCCAAATTGAGACCGTAATGCCAAATTGAAAACAATGAAACAAGCACCAAGACAAGGAGCAGGCTCACGAACCATTTACTATTTTTTGCAACAAACATATTCAATATTTATTAAACTTTGAGTCCGTGACCAAAAAGGAATTTTAATAATTTGCTCTGACCGCGGAGGCCGAAAGCTGTTAAAATAGTTCTTGTGACTGTAATGGCCGTAAACATACTGGCCGCAACGCCAATCGCAAGAGTCAACGCAAATCCTCTTATCAAGCTAGTACCAAACCAGAATAATATGATCGAGGTGATAATGGTCGACAAATTACTATCTCTGATTGATTCCCATGCGCGCCAGAATCCCTCTCTTATTGCGTCTTCCAAAACACGGCCGTTAGATAACTCCTCCTTAATTCTCTCGAAAATCAAGATGTTCGCATCAACAGCCATACCGATAGTCAAAATGAATCCGGCAATACCGGCAGCTGTCAATGTGACACCAACCAATTTAAAAATGGAAAGCATAATTACAACATAAATAGAGAGAGAGATCGTTGCAAGCAAGCCAGGCAGTCGATACCAAACTATCAAGAATAAAGCAACAAGCAAGAAACCTATTATACCGGCCTTAACATTTTGATTAAGCGCCTCTTCGCCAAGAGTTGCTCCAACCTTATTTGTGGAAATAAGTTCTATCGGTACCGGAAGCGCTCCGGCATTCAACCGACCAACCAAAACCTTGGCCTCATCGGCCGAGAAATTGCCAGTGATCTGCGCCTTGCCAGTTTTAATCTCTTCTCTAACAACTGGTGTGGTAATTGGAGCACCATCCAAGTAAATGGCAACAGTTTTTCCTACATTTGCCTTCGTCATATCGGCAAACAACTGAGTTCCCTGATCGTTGAACGTCAGCGACACAGATGGCGTGAAAGAATTCGAACTAAACTCGAGCGTCGCCTTCTGTAAGTAACTACCAGTTAATGCCGTAGAAATATAGTACGGATCTTGCTGCAAAAGCGCTGGATCTATCCCCGTCGGTATAGGCAACTTCTTCGAAAATGCATCCTTCGCTTTGTTTTGCACCTCCAAAATTTTTGTCTTCTCAGTCTCTGGTCTCTCTGTTTTAAACTCAAGAACTGGTGTTTGACCAATGACAGCAACCGCCTGCGAAATATCTGTGACACCAGGAAGGTCTACAGTTAATCTATGTTCCACCTGACCTGCCACAATTGATCCATCTTCCAACTGGACCATCGGCTCCGAAACACCAAAGAGATTTACTCTTCTTTCAATAACATCTCTTAAAGACGACATCGAATCACCCAAAGCTCCTGGTGCAATCTTAGAAACATCGGCCTTATAAATTAAATTTGTTCCACCCTTTAAATCTAGACCGAGCTTGAACGGCAAACCACTCCAAGACGAACCCGGATTATTTTTATTAAGTTCTGTTTGATAAATAAAAACCCCAAAAAAAACTCCAAGTAAAACGAAGACGATGGCCAAAAGCCTGCTTTTAGTTAACATATTGCACTATTATAGTCATTCAAAATAAAAAAACAACCTAGACAGACTTGCGTATTTTAGACCAAAAAATACACTAATTTACTGAAGGATAATATTTTTCGCGAATTGCCCTAACTAAGACATCCTTATCTTTAGTAAATTTAAGTCCAAACTTTAAAGTACAGTAAGCATCCAGTGCTTGTTTTAAAGACTTAATCTGAGCCACATCCAATTGACCGCCACTTTGATACCTGAACCTAACAAGGCTTTGAATGTCCCGCGGAAAATCCGCTAGATTACTCAAAAACTCTCGCCTATAAAAATCGTGCGCGGTAAGAAATTTTGCGGATGATGGCCACTCGGGACTAGTGGTTCCGAAACCAGAATCAAAGTCAACAATTTTAATTCGGTCTTTCACAAAGACAAGAAGGTCGTTTGATGGCAGCCCACTCAGTTGATTAAACTCTTCGTGCGGAATATTCAGTAGAAAACCGTTTAACTTTCTACCAGAACTATTTTCCAATTGATTAAGTTTAGTCTTCATTTTAACAATCTTATCGAATAGTTTGGCGGAAACAACCTGACCACTTGGCATTTTAACTTGAGCATCGCGATATTTTTTGGCTCTGGGATCGTACTCCTTTGCTCTAGTTTTTTGAAGAGAAATAAAATCATCGGACACTGTATTTAAATCGACAAACGCTGGCCCGTTGAAAACCGTATAGTCACCTAAAATCTGAAAAGCGTTATTATCTCCCTCTAGTAGATCAACCCCCTCAAATGCGTCCTGTCGTGGAGACGCAAGTTTAGGCCTCAGCCCAATTTTCTTGAGAGTATCATAGGCAGCGAGCTCAGACAAAACACTCGATCGCAATGAATCAATATAGCGCGGATAAGAATTTGATCGAGGATTCACATCTGTCCCCATGAATTTCATCTCTTGTGCAATCAAATCTAATGTAAGCCAAAAACTATTCAAAAGATCTTTATCCTGGGAATTATTCAAGACAAAATTAGATATTATAAACCTATCTTCCGTTAAATCTTCATACCCCGCTCTATTCAATAATCCACTCTCTGCAAGTTCCTGTTTTCTTAAAAATTGCGGAATTGCAAAAATTATCTCTACTCCATGAAGTTGATCCGGAAAAATTTCTAGGTAAAATTCCTTAACTTTCTCCACTGTCACTTCGTCTTTTTCAACAAGTGCATCGACCAAAAGCTGTTCTAATTTTGACGTGGCAGAGTTGTCTTCTGGATACTTGTCGTTTAACAGTTTATCAACTTCATCCTCCACCTCAAAAGAAAATCCGTATTTTTTCTCCCATACTGCAGATATTATTTCGGAAAATCTGTTGGCCTCCCAAGATCTAAGCCATTCGTTCCCCTCAAATCTGTCGACTATTTTTTTATCCTCCATCGATAATTTACCCAACTCATCAGTTAGAACTTTTACAACTTTCTGCGCTCGACTCACCTTGCTAACTAGAAATGTCTTGGGCTTCTCCTGCCTTACTTCTTTAAATATCTTATTCAAATCCATTTTTTCTGTAGAGTGAGACTTCTCGAGTGGTTCTTTTTCCCCAAAATTACCAGCCCGAAGCACTTTCTCCTCTGACTTCTTTTGTGAATCTAAAAATCTTTTTTTTAAAATACTTTCCCGCTCTCCAAATGGGACACTAAATTTATTTTTCCACCAATCCTCAACCGCTTTTTGAACCGGAGTAAACATTGCCGGGTTAATTACTCCTCTCTCAAACCTATCTTTAATGTCGTCGCACAAATCTTCAGGAAACGCACTGATATCATTTCTGATTTCACGCTTAAGTAGCTCTTCCACGGTCGGGATCTTAGTGTTCGATAATCTCTCAGTAAATTTACCCATCTTTTTCATATTGTCAGCCATAATAATTATTTCTTGTTCGTTAATATTAACAAACTTTCTATCAGTTCCAAAATAAACAATCTTGCCAGTTTCAAAAAACTCGCCCCCGAGGGGCGAGTTGTTATGCGATATAAAACTTAAGTGCAACGGAATCGTCGTTCACCAACAGAATCTCTTCGACGGTCGGATGTTTAGTATAGCTTCCACCTAAACTCTTGAGCCACTCCACAAATTCATTAGCCAACTCTTCCATGAGCGATTCACCCACCTGATCACGCTTGATATTAAAGCGATAATGCAGGGCCTCAGCAAAATCCGCAGTAAACTTAGATTTACTAATCATCAAGGTACTTACCGGAACTGAGGCCTCGGCGCGTCTCCCCAAAGTGCCAAGGTATCTCCAGATGCGCAGATTAACTGATTCCTGCACGTGGGAAATAGAAATCGGACTGCCCCAAATAGGCATATGCGTCGGCGTGAGATCTAATCTCGCGGGCGAATCTAGACCACAATAATTTCCAAGTGCCTGAGCAAGTTCAATCGATGGTCCAAAAAAATTTCCCATGCTCATTTTCCATCCTCCAAATCTGTAACAACGGCACGCAAATCAAACAAATTTTTTATAGAACTTTTTTCAAAGTCTACAGAAACTTCAAGGTCAACAGTACAATTATCGTTATCGTGAGAGACAATCAGTACTTGAGACCCAAGATCAGATAAAAGCTCTGTCATTCTGTTCGCCAAACCTAAAAGCGCATACCGATCACCATGGTCCCAATCATACCCGCGATCACCAGCACGCAACCTACTAAAATCAACCCGAATTCGCTTTCTCATTTCCAACCTCCTTCGAAGTAATAACCTTACCCACTTCAAAACTATAATCCACAAAACCTGGCTTCACTGTTTCGCCCTCGCTTTCATCTAGAACCGGTCTCACAAAAACCTCAAAGTCTAAGTGGGGTCCAACGCTATATCCAGTGTTACCACTATAGCCAATCAGTTGACCACATTCCACAGTCTGCCCAACAACAACCAACGACCCACCACACTTCAAGTGTTCATAAGCGCTGTATTCCCTATTCGCATGTCGAATCACAATCCTATTGCCGTCATTCCAATATTTCCCGTCCGGTCCACCGACATCAGAATCCTGCTTAACATAAACTACCGTGCCACCCAAAGCCGCGACGACTTGGGATAGTTCTGGCACAAGAAAGTCGACCGCATATTTCAGGTTTCCCTCATGTGAATTGAATGGAAGTTCACCATAATTATGACTCAACTGAAGGTCCTCAGCCAAAATCGGCAGTGCGTATATATTTGTGCTTTTGGCACTAGTCTCTTGATTCATCTTTTTCCTCCTGAGCATAAAAACATAAAACTCTTCAACCAAATTTTAGAAATCAAAATCTGGGAGCTTTATCATCCTGTCTTTTTTCTTCTTCTGTTTGGCGGAAGTCTGACTTGTTACGAAGTCAACAAATTCCTGTGGGGGCTGATATTTATGAACCCTTACATAGTGAGTCAACATCTCTGGCCAAATATATCCGCCGGCCATAATTTCAGAACTAGATTTTGCCCCGCCACAATAAGGACAGTCATGATGTCCAAAACTTGGCATTGTTTCAATGTTCAGTTTCTTCAACTTATCCAAGAAATCTGCAGGTACGTTCCCAACCACAAAGTCACCGTCCAGATATCCTATAGCCTTTAATCTAACAACGGGATGTAAAGCCAAATCTTCTATAAACACCAGAAGTCTCCTTTCGATTAAAAATCAAAAAACGATCTTTCGTAAGACTAATAAAAAATATTGGTAATGTCCACCCTTTTTACTACTAAAAAGGTGGCACCTAACTCTGTTTATTTAGAGCTCTTCCAAGAATCTAGGGATTGCTGAGTAAAAAATTTCTTCTTAAGTTCATCTATCTGATCCGGTAAAAGTCTTGCATCTTGGCATAGCTTACTAAACTCCTCTTGTAGTATTTTATTTTCAAATGAAAGAAGATCCCCGTTTTCAACTGCCTCCATACCTCCCTTATATAAGTAGTTAATTTCCTGAGGTCCTATATTCCTCTCCAAAAGTCTTTCGGCAAAAACTAATCTAAACTTCTTACAAAATTCTTCCCATTTCTTATCATCCATTCCCAACTTAAACAACTCAACCACTTCTGGATCAACCTTTGGGGGCAACAAACTTTTTATCTGGAGAAGCCATACTTATTCATTATATATTTAATAATAGCATATTTATTATACTACTTGCCTGCCAGCGTCACCAAATTCTTAAAAAGCATGGCGACGGTTATAGGCCCAACGCCTCCAGGGACTGGAGAGAAGACAAGAGCCTTGTCGACACAGGCAGGATCAACATCACCGACAATCTTACCTGAGACATCTGATGTGGCAGCGTCGATAATTATCACTCCCCCGAGTTTAGTGGCAAACTTTTCGGGTAACATATCAGGTTTAATTAAATTCGGCACACCAGCTCCAGCGATTATTATATCTGCCGTTTTTGTGAACTGAGAAAGATCTATAGTATCACGTCCCAATAAACTGACCCGAGCGCCCATAGTTTCAAGCCAGAGAGCTGCCGGTTTTCCCACCAGCTTACCACGACCTATAATAACAGCCTTAAGCCCCATAAATCCGAGAATTTTATTTCTATCCAGAATTTCTTTAATGGCACCTGTGACTGGTGGCAAAATTGGCGAGATGCCATCAGTGAAAGATTTATAAGCGACTTCGGAAAGCAGATCAACATCTTTATTAATAGAAATAATATTCAAAACTCTCTGAGAATCAATATGTTTTGGAAGTGGCAACTGCACAATGATACCGGTGGGATTTTTTTTTATAATATTTTTTATCTCACTGATCAACTCATCAGTGAGAATCCCCTCTCCATATTTGTACACATCCACCTTGATTCCAACATCTTCTCCAAACTTCTTTTTCTTCTCAACATATTTTGCTGACACTGTATCATTCCCCACCCAAACAATTGCCAGGCTCGGATACTTCAAAAGCTTAACTCTTTCTTTAAGTTCTTCTTTTATTTCATCTCTTATTTTATTTCCGTCGATTATCATTGTTATGTACTGCGGATCGTTCCGAGAATTAAATTTTAGAAATTGCTTAACCCCACTCTCACGCCTAGCCAAAATGATTGCTAGTCCCTAGCACAAAAATAATCATTTTGGCTGAGGGTTCGAGCGGCCGCCCCCGCCTACAATTTTTAAAATTTATTCTCTGCGCGATCCCCTTGCCCGCAACACCGCATCAATCTTCCTGGCAATCTTTACCATATCTCCCTCCTTCTTGCCTCTCGTGGTTTCAGCAGCTGTGCCTAGCCTAATACCAGATGGATCCATCGGGCTCCTCGTATCAAAGGGTATTGTGTTCATGTTTACTATAATACCAGCCTTTTCTAATTTTAGACTAGCTTCTTTGCCACTGACACCAATTCCATTCTTCCACGTATCCATCAAAATTAAATGCGAATCTGTACCACCAGAAATTATTCTCCAGCCTAACTTTGCGAGCTCGTTCGATAAAACTTTGGCATTCTTAATCACCTGCTTCGCATATTTTTTGAACGCCGGACTGTCTGCCTCCCTGAGCGCCACCGCAACTGCTGCGATCTGATTTAAATGCGGGCCACCCTGCATTCCCGGGAAAACAGCTTTATCAATTTTCTGCGGTAAACCCCTCGCATCTTTTTTTGAAAAAATCATGGCCGACCTCGGACCACGCAAAGTTTTGTGAACTGTCGTCGTAACAATATCTGCATATTCAAAAGGCGATGGGTATGTTTGACCAGCGACTAGACCAGCAAAATGCGACATATCCACCATGAGCAGTGTGCCACATGCATCAGCAATATCCCTAAACTTTTTAAAATCAATAACTCGAGGATATGCCGTGAACCCGGCAACAATTAATTTAGGCTGTTCTGTTTTTGCTAACTCCTTGAGTGCTTCGTAATTCAAAACCTCAGAATCTTTGTCTACCCCATACGGAATTTGTTTCCAGATCTTGCCCGTTATAGAAACCTTGTGACCGTGCGTCAGATGACCACCATGTACTAGATGCATACCCATTATCTTCTGACCTGGTTCCACAAGTGCCAAGTAGACGGCAACGTTCGCCGGAGATCCCGACAGAGGTTGTACGTTTACTGCCCACTCATTTTCATCCAAAGCAAAAAGTCCCAATGCCCTCACCTTGCATAAATTTTCAACCTTATCAGAAATTTCATTTCCCCCATAGTACCGTGCCCCAGGATATCCCTCAGCATACTTATTGGTCAACACAGAACCGAGCGCCTTGAGAACGTCATCTGACACATAATTTTCAGAAGCAATAAGATTTATCACCTTTTTCTGTCGAGTGCTCTCCTCTATGATTAACTTTTCTATCTGTTTATCTTTCATAATTACTAACCACTATATCACATCTCTACCATAGCGCCCATCCTCACTGGCGACTGACTCACGAGATGTATAAAGGTAATCGAATCCAAACTTTTTAGTTATTTTTGATCCGTCTATAAGGATGGGATAACAAAATAACCTCCAACTACCCCTGGAAGTTGGTATCTTACCCCTAGACAAATGCCACAACAGAAAAAAAATAAAATTGATCACGAGCGGCGGAAGCGTGATTAAGCTCTTGTGTAAAATCTTGGCCACTTCACTGGCTAAGATAAGGTCTGTAGCCGCAAGGTTAAGAATCTCAAAAGTGTTCTGCTTGACAAAATCTGCAAATGTAAACATAGCGATAACATCTGTTACATCATCTTCGTGTACATATTGCTTACACCATTTATCATTCGCCACAGGAAAAAAGGGTAGATCATCGTGTTTATCAATTGATCTTCCTCTTGGCCCGTAAGTTGATGCCAACCTAAGAACAAAAACCTGCTTCGCCTCATTACACATATTATATAAATCCAAAAGTAATCTCTCTGCCTCTTTTTTTTGCTGGCAACTAAGCGTATCTAATTCTTTTAATTTATCTGTCTCAGAGAAAAAGTGTTCAAGATTATTATCTGGAAACGCACCATATACAGACGCATCACTGAGAAAAATCAATTTTTTAACAAATTGATTTTTAAACGCAAATTCAAAAACCTCTCGGGAACTGGTAAGATTTAACTCGTTTTGCAGCTCCACCCGTCCATACGGTTCTCTAGTCTGCCAGGCTGCATGGATGACGACCTCTGGCTTATTGATTAACGCTGGAATCTTCCAAACATTTTGATACAAATTGGATGTGATCCAGACAATCTTTTTATTCTCCCTCAACAATTCCGGCATAGGTGCCATATCTACAGCGACAATCATCTCGAGATCCGGGCTCTTTGAAAATTGATCGCACAACATCGTACCAATATACCCAGCCGCACCAGTAATCATTATTACTCTGGGGGACTTAAATTTTGACATCACATTCCTACACAAGATAAAACAATTTGAAGAGTCCGAAATGCGATCTTTATGTCGAGCCAGAAAGATCTGTGTTTTAAATAAAATAAATCGAATGAAAGTTTTTCACGAGTTGCTTCTATGGCTGTCCCATGGTGTGGATGTCCTTCCTGATAGATCTGAGCCCAACCCGAAAGTCCAGGCTTAATCAAATGACGAATACCATAAAATGGAATCTGTGCTTCATATTCTTTAACAAGCGGCAAAAACTCTGGACGTGGCCCAACCAAAGAAAGATCTCCTCGAATAACATTCCAAAGCTGTGGCAACTCATCTATACGGGTTTTTCGAAGAAACGATCCTACCTTAGTTGTACGAAGTGTGGTTTTACCGCCGATATAATTACCACCATCATTGCCCGTCATGGTCCGAAATTTATATATAGAAAAGATGTGTCCATACTGACCGACACGCTCTTGCCTTATAAAAAAACGCCCGCGATCCTCCAACCAAATTAAAAGTGCAGCGATAGGATAAAGTGATAAAGTAATTATTCCAAGAACAAGAGCAAGTAAAATATCCATTATTCGCTTCAATATGTCATAGACCCGAGAATTTTCGGCGATGACGCTTTCAATAAACCACCAATCATTAACCTTAGATAACGGTATTCGGTCAAAAAGTTCTTCAAAATAGGAGTCGACATCAACAAATTTAATTTTTGAATAGTTATCTACGCCGAGAGACGCAGCCAAGTTTTTTTCGAGCTCATTTCTAAAGTGGATCATAACAACAGAAATATGCTCACTCCTTATGAGGTTAATTAGACTTTCACGCACAAGGTTACTTGGCCGACGAATAACCCTGTATCCATGGAATGGATTTATTGCCAACTCCTCAGCTATTAAGTCCGCTTCAACACTATTTCCGATTAGCAGGAGGATTTCTGGGCGACTGCTGTACAGTAACGGTGAAATAAAAAGTCTCCAGATGATCATTAAAAAACTAGATAAGACGAAATATATAAAAAGATTTGTTTTAGGAGTCAGTCCGAAATAAGGAATGAAATAAAATAGAACCACAGCCAGCAGACTGTTAACAATCTGAGCGTTGATTATGGTAGAAAGAATTTTTCGCCGAAAAACAATAGTCTGTTTACCGTATAGGTTGAAAATAAAAAAAACTAACAACCAAAGTAGAATCGCCGGCGTAAATGCAAGAATATGACCAAAGAATAGCTGATTATACTGACCAGTGGTTTGACCTGAATAACGTACAAAAAGAGTAAGCCATATGGCCGAAACAAAACACAAAATATCTCCCAAAGCTAAGATAAATTGTTCTTTCTTTCTACCTATAATCATAGTTTAACATTCTACAACGGATTGTAACTATAATAAAGCCCTTATGGTAATATAATAAATATGCACGAAAAGACCAAGATTTTATACGTCATCACTAAATCCAACTGGGGCGGGGCGCAAAAATACATTTTTGAGCTTGCGATAAATCTGCCCAAAGATAAATTCGACGTCGCGGTTGTACTAGGGGGTAACGGGGTCTTAGCAGGTAAGCTTCAAAAAGAACATATAAAAACAATCAACTTACCTAGTTTAGAACGGGATATAAACTTTTTTAGGGAGTTTATTGTCTTATTCGATTTAATTAAAATTTTTAGACATGAGAAGCCAAATATTATTCACCTCAACAGCTCCAAAATAGGCGGCCTGGGATCCCTCGCCGGCCGCATTTACCCTCTACTAAAAAACAGACGCTCAACCCCAAACCCTAAGATAGTTTTCACTGCCCACGGATTCGCCTTTAATGAGGATAGACCAAAAATTGTAAAAATGATCCTGTTCATACTGAACTACATTACGATACTCTGGAGTCATAAAGTTATTATCATCAACGAACATGAATTGAACCAAGTTAAGAGTTTACCGTTTATTCAGAGAAAACTCGAACTTATACATCTAGGTGTTCGGCCAATCACTGGATTAAGAGTCAATAAAGATATTGGCAGCCCAGTTGCAATTGGCACAATATCAGAACTTACAAAAAATAAGGGGCTTCAATATGTAATAGAGGCTATCGCTAGATTAAAAAATAAAAATATTACGTTTACTATCATTGGCGAAGGCGAAGAAAGAAATCATTTAACATCGTTAATTTATCAAAATAATATTGCCGACAAGGTGCAATTACTTGGATTCAAAGAAAGCGCAACCTCATATTTAAATCTTTTCGACATCTTTACTCTCACATCGGTAAAAGAGGGACTTCCCTACTCTATCCTCGAGGCTGGACTCGCCGGACTCCCGGTTGTCGCATCAAATGTCGGGGGTATTGGAGAAATAATTAAAAAAGACAAATCCGGAATTTTTGTTGAGCCTAAATATGTCGAGCTAATTGTTGTGGCCTTATCACAGCTCATCGATAGTCCAACACTTAGAAAAACTTTCGGCCAAAATCTCAAAAAAACAGTTGAGCAAAAATTCTCTATCGAGCAAATGATCGAGAAGACAAAGGCATTGTACGAAAAGTAAAATACTCTGTGCAATACAAAAACTCACTTCAATAACTCCGCGGCCGCGGAAAAAGTGAAACGAACATTGACATAACTATCAACTGTGTGCTAGTATTATCCCAGAAAATCTTGCATAATTGAAAACCAAAAAACCGTAATACGCACTGAAGGGAGCTTTAAATGAACTTCGATATTGAGAAACATACAATTCTACGGCTTGTGCACGGGTCACACGCGTACAGAACCAACACCCCAGACAGCGATATGGATCTCCGAGGAGTAGCAATTCCCCCAGAGCCGTACTTCCTAGGGTTCCACAGTATCTTCGAGCAGAATATTGTCGGTCAAAATGGATCTGATGAAGATACCGTCATATACGATATCCGCAAGTTTTTCAAACTTGCTGTCGATTGCAATCCGAACGTCATCGAACTTCTGTATGTCCCGGATCGATGCATCCAGTTCGCAACTACAATCGGTGAGAAGATACTGGCCAACCGTGACCTATTTTTGTCGCAGAAAGCCAAGTTCAAGTTCTCTGGATTCGCCATGGCGCAAATGAAGAGGATGAAGACTCACCGTGGATGGCTTCTATCGCCACCAAACCACGAGCCTACTCGCGCCGAGTACGGACTCGGGCCAAATCCCGAACTCTCACCTGTTGTTCGTGAGGCAATTAAATTGTTAATCAAAAGTAATATTGATCTCTCTCGAATTCTCAAGGAAGAGGCAGTTGAAGCCTACAAAAAGGAGAGGGCTTACCACAACTCAGTCGAAACATGGAGCCACTTCCTCAAGTGGAGAAGCGAAAGAAACCCCGCTAGAGCTAAACTCGAGGCTAAGTTCGGCTATGACACAAAAGATGCAATGCATCTAGTTCGCGTCATGCGGATGGCTAAAGAGATCATCCTAACCGGCAAAGTTCTCGTAGAGAGACCTGACAGAGAGGAACTTCTCGCAATCAAGCACGGCGCCTGGAAGTACGAAGAGATCCTTGGGTGGGCTGATAAACACGACACTGAAATCAATGAGATCTACGACGACCCGGCGCGTAACTGTGTTCTACCCCACACTGCGAACATGAACAAGCTTGAGAATCTCTGCGTCGAGCTCAACAAGGAATTCTTGGATTTCAAGAAGGTGTAATAATTACGATCCAGATCTAAAGGAAGGTGTGTCTAAAATGAAAAAATGGCTAAGATCCATAAGCCCAACTCAAATGTCGGAAACAGTATGGTTCGCCCTTATGGGGCTTGCGACGGTGGGATCAATAACGTGGCTTTATCTTCTGCTTTTCGTAAACCCAACAGTAGCTTTGATCGTCTACCTCACAGCCGTCTTATTCAACTTCGGCCTACTGTACATTGACTCCCACAGGCCGGCAGAAATTACGATCACTTTCGGAAGCGGCCCGGATCCTGTTGCATACCTTTTCTGTTTCGCCATGTGTATAGTGGCTCCGATCGGCCTCGTGGTAATAGGTACCAGTGCTGCCTACGCTATTCATTACAGATTCTTCGGGATGCGCCTTGACGAACGAATGACGGTGACCAAGAAAGTTCAATCAAATCCTACCATTGCGCTAAGCTGCAAATCAGGATACCCAGAGAATAGTCGCTGCCAAAGTGATAAAATCCTGAGCGAACTCAGTATCGGACGTTCTGTTGGTGGGCCGGATATTGTCGCTGAATGTCACGAATGTAGATGCGGCTGGTTCATCGCATTTGATCACGAAGATCTCATGTACAAACACCGAGACGATTAGCTCGTAACAAATACTAACCCCCCCCTGGCAATTTGCCAGGGGGGCTCTTTTTTTATTGTGTACTCTTGACTCAAAGACACCAATATGATTATATTGTCACAGAAAAAGGGATCTGAAAGGAGATCTAAATGAAACTTAAAATTGGAACATATAACATTGCTCACGGTAGAGGCACAGCCAAAAGTAATTGGAGCGGCGGGACACTCAATGAGAGAGGACTGCGGCTCGAAGAGATCGCGAAAGTGATCATGCCATTGGATATCGTAATCCTAAACGAAGTAGACTTTGCCGCCCCGTGGTCATGGTGGATACAGAATCAGGCAGATATCTTAAAGAATTTTGCCAGATTCAACTATATGGCCACGGCCATGAACAACCGAATTATCTGGCACTCCGGACTGGCGATCCTAAGCAAGTATCCAATCATTAACAGTGAAGTTATCAGGCTTCCTCAATACTTTAAGTGGTGGACTTCAGTTGGATACCGCAAGGACGCACTCTCAGCAACTGTCCAATTACCGAGCGGTCAGCAGATCAAAATTATTGCTGTGCATCTAGATTATCACAGCGACTCAACAGTCAGGCGACCCTCGGCAGAAATCCTAATTGATTACGCAAAAAAACAAACGATCCCCGTTATCATGGCCGGAGACTTCAACAACGTTCCGACAGGATTCCCTGGACTGCGCGACGAGCCACCAACAGCACTAGACGTAATTCGTGAAAGCAGGCTCTTCAATTACCGGCCGATCGTAAATCCCACGGCCGAACAGATGACATTTCACTCACTCAACCCCTGGCTGGTGATCGACTGGATTTTTACTCCAAAGAACTGGCAGGTTGTCGAATACAAAGCTATCGACACTAGTCTATCAGACCATAAGCCTGTCATCGCAGAAGTTGAAATAGTATAAACACTAATCCCCATAACGACAATATCGGCATGGGGATCTTTCATGACATCTAGCTACTATTGACTTTAGCCTATACATCTGCTTCTATTAGATTGTAGGGGGTAGTTCTTTAAAAAAATCAACAAATATTGAAAAAACGGAGGTTATTCGGTGAGAGTCAAAATTGGTACCTACAACATTGCGCATGGGTGCGGAGTAGCTTCAAATAGGTGGCAAGGTGGTAGTATGAGTCATCGATCATATCGGTTGATGGCAATTGCTGCTCTGATCAAAGACATGGATGTAGTGGTTCTGAACGAAGCTGACTTCAGTGCGCCCTGGTCATTCTGGATACACAATCACGAAACGATAATGAAAGGGCTCGCGGATTTCAAATACAGTATGTCTGTGGAAAATAGCACAGTTGGCTGGCAATCGGGCAATGTGATTCTCAGCCGGTATCCACTCAGTAACAGAGAAATTATTGCCCTTCCACAGCATTCACCAGTGGCAGGTTTCCGAAGAGACGCCCTCGCTGCGACGGTAACACCACCGAACGGTAAGGCCTTCAAAATTGTCGCGGTTCACCTGGACTGGCACTCGTTTTCTCGAGTACGACGTCTGTCAATTCTTGCACTGTTTAGCTACATGCAAAAACAGACACTACCAGTTGTGATCGCCGGAGACTTCAACTCGACACCTTTCAGTTTTCCACACTGTCAGGATCTAAATCCAACAGCATTGGATATCATGATTCAAAGTAAAGCATTCATAACTCATCCGATGGTACACCCACTGCCCGAGACACTAACCTTCCCATCGTATGATCCGAAGCTTGTGCTAGACTGGATCTTTGTTCCTACATTCTGGAAAATCTTAGACTATCGAACTCGAGATGTTCTTTTCTCCGACCATCGGCCAATCCTTGCCGAATTTGAAACAGGATAGAGAACGCAGGAAAACCAATCCCCGTGCCAACAAAATTGGCCGGGAATTTTTTAATCAAAATTAATCAGTTTATCAAAAAATTATGAAAAATCTCCAGCTCTTTCTTTTCTAATTTTTCTAACCGCTGAGTACGCCTCCTTCTTAAGTTTCTCAACGCCTTCTTTATACGAATCAGCAATCTTCCTAATTTCAGGGTTTGCAAAATCCTCGGAGCCAATACCAATGTTCAACACCGCCTCTTCCAAGGATTTTCCACCATCACCGTCGGTGATTTTTTTAAGATTCAAATATTCTTCAGATGAAGATAGATTCCTCAATGCTGATTCCTCTAAGGCTCTTTTTACCATACCAGCCACCCACGCCTTACGAGAATGGCGATCTATTCTATCTGCAGCGACCTGATTTTCTTCATGTATCTGTTCATCTGTCTTTACAGATGCACCAAATAATTTTTCTAACATATATCTATTTACATTTATTTATAATACCAAAATTATACCCCCCCAACAAATAATCAAACTGGGCCGAAGAATTCGTTTTTCATGTTATCGCGGTGAGTGGCGCGTAACTGTGCGAGGCTAAGCCTCGCACAGTTTATACAATAACATCATTTTCAAATGTTAAATCTGCAACTACATCAAAGCTCATATTCTTAAGCCATTCTTTCATCTCCCCCTTCTGTCTTAACGGGTTACCTAATATTTCTAACAATAAATCCCTATAAATAATTGACGGATAATTTTTTACACCAATATAATCTAAATAACTTGACCATCTATATTCATTCAAAAATTTAAAGGCATTATTATAATCTTTAAGTTTTTGTTCACGCCAAGATGGATACGATAGGTCTAAGGGATTCAGGTGTATATAATATGGCAAATAGTTAAAATAAGCTTCATTTTTTACTGAGATTGCCTTAAACGGTCCCTGAAAAAGTGAGCCGACACGCCTATGTTTCTTATTAAAATACATTGTATACGCCGTACCAAGTTTATGCATAAAAACAGTGATAGCAGAATCGTTTAGGGGTTCAATTAAAAAATGAAAATGATTTGGCATAAGAACAAAAGAATGAATACGAACTAACGACTTGTGTTCAATATCCAGATTCATTGTTTCGTCAAATTCATTTTTGTCCCTGAAACTATTTACCGCTGGAGCAATATCATTACAAAAATACATACTTCTCAAGAAACGAAATCTATCACCATCGTTCATAAATATATCCCGCTTTTCCACTCCTCGGTTATATATATGGTAAATCTCACCTTCTACAAAATTTAATTTTCTCATATCACCTAGTATAACCCATAATACAAAACTGTGCGAGGCTAAGCCTCGCACAGTTTGCACAGTTGGCCTTGTCCAAGTCTACGAAAAAAGATTTCTGTCTTTATACAACAAAAAGGCGAGGATTGAGTTTACTAATCCAAGAAATACGAAGTTACCAACTAAATCTATGAGATGTTTTAATGGTGGCAAGGCTATCCATGGAAAGGAAATAAGTAGTGACGGAATTGGGATAAATATTAAAAAGAAAATAATGTGAGCAATCTCAACCATATATGCCCATTTTTTAAGACTTCGCAACGCAAAAAAACTTTAATATAAAAAATACCGAGTATAATAAATAAAACTTGGTACCATTCATGTAAAGGTGCGTCAATAATCACGTAATCATCCCACTTAGAAATGCCATGAACATGCAGTCTAAACCCACTAAAAAGGCAAAACCTGACGCAAATTTGATTTTTCCAATTGATTGCATGTGATTAAGTAATCATATCTAGCACAAATCAAACTGGGCCGAAGAATTCGTTTTTCATGTTATCGCGATGGGTAGCGCGGGAGTAGCGACGCATGCCCATCAGAATTCCCAGTCCAGCAAATTCTGTAAGTAAGTGTGAGCCGCCATAACTGACAAATGGCAAAGTTATACCTGTTACGGGCAGAAGTCCAAGATTCATGCCAACATTTATCGTGATATGACTGGTAATAAAAATAGCCAGACCAATACCAAACAAAACTTCAAAATTTGATGAACCGATAAAACTATTGTATAGAATACGCCAGATAACAATCCCAAAGAAAAAGAGCATAAGGAAGACTCCTGCAAAACCCCACTCTTCGGCAAAGGCGGCAAAGATAAAGTCTGTTTGATATTCTGGCAAAAATTTAAGATGAGACTGAGTACCATAACCAATCCCTTTCCCAAATATTTGTCCCGAACCAACAGCAATCTGCGATTGAAGAGCATTATACCCACCACCTCGCACATCCGCTGATGGATTCATAAAGTTCTCTATTCTTTGCTTCTGGTAGGGTTTAAAAACATATTCCCATAAAACAGTAAATGATAAAAGCCCTATCAAAAAAACTAAAAACAAGTGTCTCTTGGAAACACCCGAAACCATCACCATGCCTAGCCAAATACAAAAAATGATAATCGCGGAACCAAGTGCCGGCTGCAGTAGTATGAGAACGAATGGAATTAATGTATAAATACCCGAGACCAAAATATGTCGAAAATGTGCAATCTCAATATGCCTTCTAGAAAAATATTTTGACAAAATCAGAATCAGGACCAGCTTAAAAAAGTCAGCCGGCTGAAGCGAAACCGTGCCCAGGTCAATCCAACTCCGTGCACCCTTAATGCTTTTCATCATAAATAGTAACGTAAGAAGCGCGGTTGAAAATAAAAAGAGGCCAACCAAAATATCGGTTCTTTTTATAAACCTCCAGTCTATGTAACTAAAAATAAGAAAGACAGAGATAGAGACCAGGATCCAGATCAACTGTTTAATCGCAAGAAGGTTATCACCCGTAAATGAGACCATAGTGATAAATCCAAAAAAAAGCAGGGGCAATAGAGCCAATGCAAGTATCCAGTCAATTTTCATCTATCTTACGAGATTAACCCTAGGATAAATTTCAAACGTCTGGTGGTCACCGAGAAATGGATTTGGCCAAGTAAAGAAGATATCACTACTCCTGCCCTTCTGTATACCATTCACAAATGTTTGGCTGACAGCAACAGCATTATTATCACTATCATAGATCACGGCCGTGATAATTATGTCAGACAAATCAAAAACAGAATCGTTTATAAGTTCAGCAACCAGCCTAGGCATTTGTCCATTAGTTAAAACCTGGTTCTGCACAATAATTGGCGGCTTATTGGCCTTAGGATCTACTCGAGTCCAAGTAAGGTCCTGGCTAAATTCGACAATCGCTTTTAGAGGTATCCTCTTCCCTGTGTCTAGGCCCGTCTCAAAAATAACAAATTTGTCTCTGGCATTAACAAACACAGAGCCAGATTTATCAGTTATTGGAACATTTTCACTATCAAATAAAGTAAACTTGTAGTCTAATTTTTTTAAGCCAAGATTAAAATTCGGATTTTCAATTAGCGCAGCGACATCATATTTACCACCTTCAACCTTGAATGTTCTCGCCCAGTCCTTAATAAGTGGACTAACCTCAACGGCACAAACCCGGCTACATGGCCCACCACAATCAACACCCAGTTCACCCTGGTTCTGTATATTATCGCTACAACTTGCCGGATGCCAAAGAAATATCCAATAAATAGAATAAAATATAACGGCAAAAAAAAGGAAGACTATAAGCAAATATATTAAACGCCTTCGAACACTCCAAGATGACATATGGTTCTAATTATAATCTGTATTTGTATTAAATCAAAACAGAAAGCCACTTACTAAAAGTGGCTCCAAACAAGAATGCTTACTTCCATTCCGACCAGAGATATAGACAAAACGATGTCGCACCAAGAAACAGTAGATCCGAAATCGGATCATCTAGAAGTAGTGGTGCCTTATCATAGGCATGCCTGATAGCCATCGATAAGGTATTTACAGCCCCCACCACAAACAACATCCATGCAGCATACTTTTGCACGTACATTTTTCACCTCCTCATTTCTCGCAAATTCAAAGTACTGTATTGTTTTCCTTACAGAAATTCCGTACGGCCGTTTAAAAGATCAAACGCTCTGTGTTGGCGACTAGCTACTTTCCCCTTCCATAGAGTATCATCGCTACTATGGTGCTTAACTTCTGAGTTCGGAATGTTATCAGGTGTACCCACCACGTTAAATCACCAACACACAACGCTCGATCGAGCGCTATAATTTTTTAAAAAACATATTTCGTGACGTTCAAATTTCCTAATAGGAATCGATCCATTAGTACTCCTCGGCTGAACGCATTACTGCGCTTACACCTAGAGCCTATCCCCGAACATATTACTATGCCCGAGCCCTTACAGGACCCAATCATCTCTTGGGGATCTCAAACGATTACTAATCGTAAAGTCGGCTTCCCTCTTAGATGCTTTCAGAGGTTATCCAATCCAGACTTAGCTACA
>JACQCV010000004.1 GCA_016201465.1 Candidatus Vogelbacteria bacterium
TCCTGATCCTGTCCCACTACCTCCAGTACCGCTACCAGTTCCTCCGGTTCCAGAACCAGTTCCGGAACCACCGCCTCCACCACCCCCACCGCCGCTACTGCTATTATCTTGCACAACCTGAGAAACAGTGATTGAACTTTCTGCCGCGTGAGTTGTAGGCAAAAAATATATTGTAATTAAAAAAACTAGTACAACAAAAAAAACTAGCCTCAATTTTAGACCTGATTTACTCACGTAATAATAATAACCCGAAAATCACGGATCATTAATAGAGTATTATGGGGATAATTAACACATTAAGCCTTCTTAATCGGCATCCCTATATATCTAAGGAGTTCTTCAGCTTCCTTCTTGTTCTTAGCTGTTGTATTTATCGTTAT
This sequence comes from Candidatus Vogelbacteria bacterium, assembly GCA_016201465.1. Lineage (GTDB taxonomy): Bacteria > Patescibacteriota > Minisyncoccia > Phycocordibacterales > UBA12445 > JACQCV01. The sequence goes on from JACQCV010000004.1 coordinate 381, forward strand.
TGCCAAACCAAAAACATCTCTTAAGTCCTCATCCGCGGTTTCGGGAAAAACTGTATGCTCTTTCAAGCCAATGGTGTAGTTGCCCATTTTGTCGATTGACCTTAACTCCAATCCACGGAAATCCCGTATACGCGGAATAGCAACGTTAATCAACTTTTCTAAAAAGCCGTACATCCTATCTCCGCGCAAGGTTGTCATTAAACCCACAGGATCTCCCTGTCTGACTTTGAATGAAGCGACAGATTTTTTAGCACCTCTAACTGAAGGCTTTTGACCTGTTATCTTTACCAAACGATCTGTCACTAATTCAATTTTTTTCTTGTCCTTAAGAGAACCTATGCCAGTACTGACAATTACCTTAAGCAACTTAGGCAAGGCCATAACATTATCGATGCCCATCAACTTTTTCAGGCCTGCAACATCTTTTGTCAATTTGTCTTTTACGGATTTCATATAATTTAAAATTCTGAACTGCACTTATAACAAACGCGCAATTTCTTACTATTTACAATAGATGCCTTAGCCCTAGATCCCTTGTCACACTTAGCACAAAACAATAAAACATTAGATACGTCGATCGGCATAGGCCTCGATACTACCTGTCCCTTCTCCCCTTCTTTTCGTTTCTTCTGATGCTTTTTCACTACATTCACAGCTTCTACCAAAACCTTTCCGGATTTGGGAAAAACCCTAACTATCTTAGATTTCTTGCCCTTATCCTTTCCGGCTAGCACTATTATGTTGTCCCCCTTCTTAATGGTCATTTTATATGTTAAATAATTTCAGGTGCTAATGATGCAATCTTTTGGTAACCAAGTTCAGCGATTTCTCTTGGAATTGGACCGAATATTCTAGCTCCAAGTGGTTCCTTTTTCTTACGATCAATAATCACAACAGCATTATCATCAAATCTAACATAACTACCATCCTTCCTCCTAAAAGGAGCTTTTTGTCGTACAACCAGCCCACTTAATACATCCTTTTTCTTAACCTGCTTTCTAGGCTCCGCAACCTGAACAGACAAAACAACAATATCACCAATTCTCGCATACCTCTTCTTTGATCCGCCCAGCACCTTAAAAACACGCCCAATCTTGGCTCCTGTATTATCTGCTATTTTAACTAATGCTCTGGGCTGTAACATATTTTTTATTTAATTCTTTTACCATTAACCTCAACTATCATAAACGACTTGTCTTTTGAAAGCGGCCTGCATGATTCTATTGTAACCTTGTCACCAACCTTAGCTGTATTAATTTCGTCATGAGCCTTGTATTTTTTTGTAAGTGTTATGAACTTCTGATACTTCGGGTGCTTTATGTATCTCTTAACCAAAACAACGGCGGTCTTCTGCATCTTATCAGAAACCACAACCCCGTCTAGGATTTTCAGGTTCTTCTTGGTTGTCTCAGATTTTGTCTTTGTCATCTTATTTTTGTTTTAAAAACGTAATTGCCCTTGCTATATCCTTCCTTGTTGTCCGTGCTTCCTTAATATTCTTAACCCGACTACCAGCAATACCAAACCTAAAATTCTTCAGAGCATCTCTCTTCTCCCTAATCATCGACTCCAATTCAGACTTTGTCTTGTTTTTTAAATCTGTTTTCATCTTATCTTCTTACTACTTTAGTGGTAACCGGTAATTTATCCCCAGCTCTTGCTAAACTCTCCAGGGCAGTGGCCTCATCAACACCATCGATCTCAAACAGCATCCGTCCGGGATAAACTTCAAAACAGTATCCTTCCGGATCACCCTTACCCTTTCCCATAGGAACCTCTGGTGGTTTTGACGTAAATGGTCGATCAGGAAAAATTCTGATCCAGATCTTACCTGTCTTCTTAATGGCCCTACTCATAGCCTTCCTAGCGGCTTCTATTTGGTTTGAAGTAATCCTGGCATAGGCAAGTGATTTAATCCCAAAAGATCCAAAGGACAGCTTTGTTCCTCTTGTCTCCACCCGAATTTTGTTCATATTTCGTCTGGTAGATTGCCACTTTCTGTGTTTTACTTTCTTTGGGATAAGCATTGTATTATTTTTTAGCCTTCTCAAAAATTTCGCCCTTATATATCCAAACCTTTATACCAATGTCGCCATATGGCAGGTGAGCCTTCTCCCTCGCGAAATCTATATCTGCCCTGAGAGTTTGAAGCGGTAATCTACCATTTTTTACAGACTCTATTCGACCCATTTCAGCACCACCCAATCTCCCGGACATCGTAATCTTAATACCCTTAGCCTCTCTATTTGCCATTGTCTTCTCAATAGCCTGCTTCATGACTCTCATAAAAGGCAATCGTTTCTCCAAACCTTCAGCACACATTTGACCAACAATTGACGCCGATGTTTCAGGAAATCTAATCTCCTCCACTTCAATCTTCGTATCTTTAGGTACTGTGAGTTTAACTCTTTTCAAAGCCTTAACAATTTCATCTTTGAGCTTACCTGTACCCTCACCACTTCGACCGATAATCATACCGGGTCGAGATGTCTTTATTATTATCTTCAAAGAGCTATTGCCCCTTTCAATATCTATTCCTCCGACATAGTGGCCATGTAATCTCTTCTGCAAAAACTCTCTTATGGTTACATCAGACCTCAAAAACTGCTGGTACTTTCCTGGCACACCAAACCACCTGGACTTCCAGTCCCTTATGATTCCTAATCTGTGAGAATATGGGTGAACACTGTGAGACATTTTATTATTATTTCTTAACCTGCCTGGCCAGGGTGTCTAATACTAATTTTACCTTGCTGGTTTTTCTCCTTATTGGGAATGATCTACCAAAAGCTCTCGCTCTTCCCCTTTTCATAACGACACCTCCATCAACTCGCGCCTCTTTTACATATAAATCGGCCTGATCTAATTTAAAATTATTCTTAGCGTTAGCAATTGCTGACCTAACCAACTTGATCATTGGTAATGAACCTCTCTTAGCCGAAACAGATAATATTGCCAACGCCACGTCCACCTTCTTCCCTTTAATCAACTCCGCTAAAAGCCTGACTTTTCTAGGCGATTGATTATATCTATTCAATTCTGCATTTACCAAAGTCATAATTATTTCTTAGCCGCTCCCGCCACAGGGCCAGCCACCTCTGCCTTAGCCGATTTGGCTGCTGCGATCTCAGCCTCTTTCTTCTTTGTTTCTAACTCCTTCTGCATTTTTCCTCCGTGTTTAATAAACTTCCTTGTTGGGGAAAATTCACCTAGTCTGTGACCAACCATCTCCTCTGTAACTCTCACCTCCAGATGGGCCCTACCATTATGAACACCAAAAAGAAACCCGACCATCTCAGGAGAGATCTGACAGCTTCGTGACCATGTTTTAATCATGGGTGCATCCTCAGGCCTCTTGCCGGCTATTTTCTTTAGAAGCCTTTCGTCAACGTATGGTCCTTTCTTTAGCGATCTTGCCATAATATATTTATATAGAGGATTCTGTTGAATCCTATGATATCAGCACTCGCTCGGAAATAAAAAACTTAATTTTTTTCATTTCTCTCACTACGTTTGATAATAAAAACGTTGATCCCTCATAGGGACAACGAAGGCTATACTAGCAAAATAGCCCTAGAGTTGTCAAATAAAATATGTGCTAATATGTACCTGCAATGAATATAAAAAGATTTTTCATGGAATTCAATGACCGTTTCATGCATCCCGACAATACAATGTCCAAATATGAGGGCAGGGATCCTAAAGTATCTAAAACAGAAACAGAGCGTCGCAGAGCATCCTTACCACTAGTAGAGAGGGCTTCCAAATACTGGTGCATGAAGAACGACATCGAGCCGCCCGAAATTTTAATCAAAGGTTCCTGTTCTATCGGAGTATGTACACACGAAAGCGACCTCGACCTCGCGATAGTGGTCGAACCGAAACACCCGCTCGCCACCGAAGGAAATCTCTGGACAGAATATAAAGAAAATATCGAAAACTCGGTAAAAACCGGATTCAATATTGAAGCCAGACTAATCACAGATAGAAGAAATAAATTACAACCCTAAATCTTCCCAGATGACCCGGCTGCATCAAAGTCTATGATATATACACGCGGGGGCTTGCTGATATTAGCTGTACCATCTGGAAGTTTCTGAAACACAACCACAAAGTTACTAAGATGCGCATGGCCATGCTTAATACCCAACTCTACAAGAGCCTTTCTAATTTTATCCACTTCTGCAATAATTTCATCTTGAAACGGTCCAAAACTTTGAATCCATTTAGCAACGGTTGGCCCATTCAACACTCGCGCAAAAGCTGTCACATTAAAAGTCCCAACACCTTCCTTAATAGGAGCTTCAGACCCACCAGAGGTAACATTGATGCCCTTTTCTTCCCAAAAATTTTGAGTTTCAGAGCTAGGATCCTGTTTGACCGCCACTATCGGCTCAACTGGTACATAATCAAACCCCCTAATCTTCCAGAAATCCAGATTTCTATAGGCCTTTTCCCAATTTAAGTACGGCAATTCCTGAATATGCCTAGCAACCACTTTCTCCCTAAGGCTACTGTCAAAACCAGGCACTTGCCCAAGCAACGTTAGTCCCGATCCTGTTTTCTCAAATTTTTCCCTAAAAAATTCCTCTTTTACCTTATCGTAAAGTCTTGTTGTGGACGCGACACTTTTCAGATCAATATTATTTTCCTCTCGAAGTTTTAGAAACAAATTTTCTCTCACGGAGCCAGAATATGAAAGAATGGCATACGCCGCCTGAAACCTAACATTTTCATCAGCATTTTTAAGGGCTTGTCTTATTACTTTTTCGCGCTCCTCATCAGGCACAAGCTCTATGGCCAAAGCCGCATGCTGCCGAACACTCTCGTCTTCATCTTCTATAGCCTCTCGGATAAGTTTGGGCATCGACCCACCTGACACGTATCTAATGCTCATAGCGCCACCCAAACGCTCATTGAAACTATTTTCTTTATCTATAAATTTCGGGACAACCTTAGATAACTTTCGCCTTATTTTATCCCTTTCCTCAATCGGCACAAAATCCATCATCCTGGCCGCATTAAACACAACATCCGACTTACTGTCACCAATCGCCTTATTTACCAACCTCGCCCTATCACCCTCCGGGGAAAATTTAATCCTGGCCGCACCTGAGGCACGAACATACTCATCTTTATCTTTAAGTGCTTTCTCGATTGAGACCAACACCTCACTTTCATCTGGAATACATTCGATTATGCGAGCTGCTGTTTCTCGAACAAAATCATCACCATCCCTAAGGGCTCTTAAAATCAACTCCGCCCGATTTTCCGCTGGCGCATATGGAATCATTTGTGTCGCGAGATTACGGTATGATTCCATAGCGTGATATAAGTTCTTTAAAATTACCTTGAGCAACTTCTGTCGGAATCCATCCTGCGCCTCAATAGGGGCGTACTGTATCACTCCACCAGCCTCTAGATTTACGCCGAGATTACTGTCACCGAGACCCTTTTCAAGAAATTCAACCACCAAGGAGGGCGGCAGGTACCTAACTAGCATTATGGCATTACGTCGTCCTATATTATTTCCTTCCCAAAGTTCTTTGGCCTTATTTCCAACCTGATGACGCAGTTCATCTCTGACCTTACCATATCCAACTGAATCTATTGCACCAGCCGAAATTATAATAGAATTCATATGGTCTCCTTCAAGTCCAACAGATATCAACTCATCGCGTTCACCAACCGGCACGTATTGGATAAGGTTCGCCGCCACCTCACGACTATACGAATGGCTATTTCTTAAAACTATCTCTATCGTCTCTGAAAGGTTTTTTATAAGTTCCTGATTGGACTCTACATATCTATCGATATCTTTTTCAGACAACTGCTCCCCACCAAACAACCTATACATCTCTCTATTGGCCAATAATTTTTTATACAGCTCCTCAAATTGTGTCAATCTTTCGCGTTCAGTTTTTTTAATCGGCTGTTTAAAACTTTCCATGAATTTTCTCATTTAGTAGATTACGCTAGATACCTGTTTGCCGTCTTTATCAAGAAGTCTAATTATATCTCCCTTTGCGCTCCATAGCCTATCACCATTTTTTAAATAGATATACCACTCGTTTACAAAGAAGTCTGGATCATTTTTTCTGTAACTGACACAACTGTTGTAATTTGAATCTTGACCATTGCCATATTGGCACTCAGCACATCTGGCCTGAATAGGTGGAAAGTACTCTTGAAATTGAGTTAGGTAACCAAAGCATTTATTAATACGAAATGACACACCAATTGGCGATTCGCCGTCGATTAAGAACGCCTTCGAACCAGGAGGTAAAGAAATATCTACCTCCTCGTTTAGAATACCCTGATAAGGAAGACTCGCAGCCCCACCAATAGTTACAGTCCTGTCCAATAGATCACGTAAGGTCAAACCAGTTAAGTCAACGGCCCGATCGTTTGAAGCAGGAAAGTCCAGAGTAATATAGCTATAGCCGTTTGAATTTAAATTAGCCTTAGTGAGATTAATCGTTTGTACACCAATAAGTGAATTTTCTTGTTTAGGCGCTTGGACTTGTTCCGGTATCAGTTGCTGTTTCTCCGCACCACCTCCTTTATCTTTTTTTATAACAATATCAGTAGGTATCTCAGCGTAAGATCCTCCGACGTCAAGCGGCCACAAAGGTTTCAATAAAACCTTTTGAGACACATCATACTTGGCTGGCCCACCAGTCACATACCATACGATCCAAAGAAAAGAAACCACAGCTATCAATATCTTGAGATCGGTAACAGGGTTAAAGACTGGTCCTTTTGCGTCGGCCATTTACAGATTACTTAATTCTAATTGGATTAATTTTACCAAAGACTCATTTTTTAATTTTTCCACCTTAGTTAAAGCCAGATTATAGTATTTCTTCGCGCTATCTTTATTATTCATTTCCTTGTAGTGACTGGCAGTAGTCATTAATAGATCTACAGACTCTGGATTATTTTTAACCCCCTCTAAAAGTATCATATCGGTCTTATCTCCAACTTCGCCATAAATTCTCTTGTATAAATCGTACAGCGCCAAATAATCTGAAACATAGTGCGGATCAAGCTGAACAACCCTTAGCATATTCTTCTCGGCTCCAATATTATCTTTCAAGTAGTTTGCATATAGATCTCCAAGATTATGATAAGACACAATATTATCCGGCCAACCACTTGCTGTATACTCCCAGATGTTTTTGGCTTCATCGTAATCACCAATTGTTTTCCTTAAAATTCCCAGGTTTACCCATTTGTCAAAGTGATTAGGATCAATTCTGAGATCATTAATCAGTGGATCAATTTTATTATTCAATATCTTTTTTACTTCTACCGAATAGCCAGACGGTATCTGCCAAGTTTTGTTTAGATCTGGTATTGGTAATTTTGAAACTGATTTGGTATCAACCGGCACTATTGTAACACTGGGCAATGGAACATTTGATACCGGGCTCAATGTTGATGTAACTATGGGTACAACCGGCCTCATAACCACATTATTAGAATTTGAATAGTCCTTAAATATAAAATAAATTGGGATTAATAAGATGATTATAATGATAAATACTCTAATTAATATACTTTTAATCATCACGATATCATAGCAAAAAATGACAACTAACACAAAAACCCCAACACCTTTCGGTGTGGGGTTTTTGCTTGAAGTGACTAGCTATTCACAAGATAGCTATGCACTATTAAGAATTACTTAGTTAAATGATACTGTCTGAGCCGTGTTGTTGTTGCTCTTCAACCCTGATACGTAATATCCGTTTGTCCAATCTTGATCTGCGGCAACCGCAGTACCAGTTGAGTTTGGAGACCAGATGAAGTCGTCATTAGTATCAATTCCATCGAAGGCCGCTACAGAATCAGTCAAATTAGCTGATGAAACATAAGCAGCATCACCCTCCAACTGAGTTGAAACTATGGCACCAGAAACAGCTCCTGAGACCGTACCCAAGATCTCGAAGTATCGAGATTGGCCAGCTGGAATTGCAATAACTGTTTTTGTGGCTGAGTTTGCAAGATTAGCGTAGACATTAATCTGACCTGAGCCAGATATCCATGTCAATGCTGAGTTCGTCATCAAGCCACCAGAGCCAAGGTTAGATTGTGCTGTAAGCTGGAATCCAGAATCGCTGTAGGCGTAAGCGTTTAGATTTGTAACTGTAGCTGTAGATGTGGACATTACAAATGTAAATTTGTATAAACCAACATCGTTTGTAGAGTTAGCTGTAACTTTAAATCGCAACAGCGATCTCGAACCATTTGTAAGGCTTGAAGGTGGTTGAATCATTGTAACTGTTGGGTATGTTCTGAAGATCCTTACACCGGCAACAGCAGAGTCTGAAGCGGAGGTAGAATGAATACTTGAACCAGACGCAACACCCTTACCTTGTGTACCAGATGGATCACCTCCGTCGTAATCAACAGCTTCTAAGGCGCCAAAGACACCAATCTGCGATACTCCTTGTGGCTGGAAGTCACCCTTAATTGTCATAGTCTTATCACCATCCTTTGGAACGATGAACGAACCTGATGTCAATGTTGAGGTGGCGTTTCTGTTAGCACCCGAGAAGATTGCTGAACCAACAGAATTACCTGAAGAATCCCACAATGTTACTTGGATTAGGTTATTTGGAGAACTCGAGGCTCCCGGATTTGTCAATTGTAGTGATAACTTCTGCAAATCAATTGCCTCATTAGCAGCATGGAACTTCAACACACCCAAGACGTTACCAGTTGTACCGGCAGCGGCAATTGCATAAGCAGGTGATGAAGAATCAGTTGTTACAGTCAATACACCAGCTGAAGACATTGTCATTTTCTGACCAGCGGCAGCTGTCTCCGTGATTGTAGCTGACTGACCTGATGTCATACCAGTAGCCGTACTCTGGCTAGCAGCAGCTGGGATACCCCAATTGTAGTAGCTACGAAGATGAATGATGAGTCTCCTGTGGCTGTTGGGTTAACCTCATTAGAACCAGATGTCAACTTAGATGAACCGTCATACAATCCACAACCCGTAATGAATGTGGCGTCACCACCATTAGTAAATGAAGCCTTCAAAGATGAGAATCTTATGTCCTCACCTGAAGCAGATGCATCCAACTGAAGGTTTGCAAATGTATAACCCTGAGCACCGGCAACAACTGTCTGAGCGGCTGGAGCTGCGGAGTTTGTGATTGTAACTACAGCAGCCTTAACTGTCATAGTATTACCCGTGACGGCTGAAGATGGAGTAGAAGTGATCGTATTACCGGTTACCTGACCTGTAGCTGTCCAACTAGAAGCAGTCGTAGAAGCTGCAATCGTCTGATTTGTAGCAAAGTCAGTTCCAACCTTTCCTACCAAAGAGTAGGTATTCTTTCCAACTGGGAAAGTTACTGAGTCTGTGAAAGGAACTCGGCTAGGATTGGCACCAGTACTTGCATTGATATCTACTGGGCCAGCAACAACTTTACCTGTTGAATCAACCAACTTTACATCGGTCAAGTCCTGGGTATTTGCAGTAGCTCCTGTACCGAGATAATTGCTGAACTCAAAGTTCATGCTCGTTACAGTAATTGGCTCACCCTTAACCTCGATATCAAACCCACCTAATGGTTGATTGGCAAGATTAATTGCGACGTTCTGAGCTGGAATAGCTGATGACTTTGCAACATTCAAAGTACCGCTCTGAACTGTTACATCAGCAGCATTCCACCATGGGTTTGAAGTTGTGAATACACCACTACTACCGGCTGTGGCAACGGCTGTAGGAACAACTGAGTAGCCGTATGTGTCGCCAGTAACAACCAAATCTGTAGTTCTGTAAATATCAAATGATACTGTTCTACCAGAACCACCGACAACATCACCCTGTACGTAGATCTCCTTGGAAGCGCCCTTGTCCATCAAGATACCGTTTCCAAAGATTGATGTGTAATACTTACCATCTGAAGAAACTGTAGTGTCATATGCTGTACCATCAACATATGTCTTTACATTAGCAACGTCCGAAGCACCAGCTGAACCGGCTTGGTTCCATCTAACTGACTTCAACCACATTTTCTCGGCTGAACCAGCTGAGAACTTGATTGATCCAAAGATATAACCATTTGTGCCAATTGGTTTAGACTGAGCTGTAGGAGAAAGTGGACCAGCAATGAAAGATCCTACTGTACCAACGACAAGTGACTCGTTAACTGTGTGGGTTGCACCTAAGATTGGAAGTGCATCACCAGCCAATGTCACAGTACCCTCTGTATTGATCGCAACAACCCTGAAGGCTGCCTGCTCACCACCGTGTGTACCGGCAGCAGCTCTTGTTGCAGCAATAGTCAATGTTCTAGTTGTACCAGCCTTGATCATGAATGGATTACCAACGTATGACTTGTGGTCAGAGTTGATCGTCTTCTCAAGACCAATTAATTGGCCATTCTCATCTACTAGATCGACACCAGCGAAGGCACTGTCTGTCGATGCGCCAATTCTCTCAACCGTAATGTTGTCTACTGTCACATCAGTGGCACCGGCCGTAAGAGTGAACTTAGTAAATGGAATTCTTGAAGCTGAAGCTGGAGCTAGCTGTGGAGCTGGCTGCATACTTGCAGTACCAGATACAGTCAGTGTACCGGCGGCTGCTGACACACCTGGGGCTGGGACTGTCGCTGGCATACCTGGAACTGCAGGAGTACCTGGAGGAACATAAGCGGCAGGAGCAGGGGCAGCTACGGCAAGAGAATTTAATTTAGCTCTTGTCAAAGCACCAACAACACCCGTACCTTTTGTGAGTCCTACAGGAGCTAGACACTCACTAGCATACTTCTCTTGGAACTTAATCACAGCCCTCTTTGTGGCTGGACCAAAATTACTTGATTCTTTACCAGGTGAACCGGCGCCAGATGCGGCAACCATCTCACCATCAGCATTAAGAGCTTTTTGCAAAGCCATAACATCAGCTCCCTTTGAGCCCAACTTCAAAGTTGTGGCAAAAGTGAATGATGGCATAGCAGATGCAGCAGGAGCGGCTCCCTTCAAAGTGTTGATCTGAGAAAGCAAAGCATCGATCTTTGCCTGTAGATCAGCTGCACTATCGGCAGCAGCAGCAGGAAGAACAGCAACACCACCCATCATCATTATTGATGTCATCAAGCCAACTATGCCTGAGGTGATTCTTGCAATTCTGGATTTCTTTAAATTACTCATGAATTTTTAATCTTAATAATATTGCGACCTATCTTAAAACTTTAAGAAAGATCGGTTGCGATCAAATTAATCTAGCCTCGACACAAGCTAAAAATTTTAACCGCGACTAATAAAACGCTACATTAATATTCGACACAAAAATTAATGACCATCTTTCAGAATTTTGTGCGAACCTTTATTCGGTTTTCAATGTTCTAACCTTATATAACCAGAACACCGTAACTTGCCAGCGAGACAACATACAAACAAAACAAGCAGGACCGCTTTGACATTTATAAGTATATTATCTATCTAGCAAATCGGCAAAAAACCTTCTGTGGATAAGTCTTTATTTAATATGGGCTCTGTCACAATAGGCGTCAGATATACTATCATCAAAAAACCCACATAGTCAACCAACCAGGAATAATCACCATCACGGAACGGGGGTGAGTCAAGACTTATCTAGAAATAGAATATTTACTCCATCTCCTTTCACCCTGTTTAATTAGTGTTCCATCTGAAACCAAAAAAGTAAGGTCTCTCTGAATCGTCTTTTCGCTACAGTCAACCTTAGAATCTGACCCAGATATTTTTTCAATAATGTCCTTAATAGTAAAAAGTCCTCCATCCTTGAGAATCCTAACAATCAAACTCTGCCGAACCACCTTCTCTGTGGTTGTTTTTTTAATGGGAAAAATCTGTCCTTTACCAATTTTTAGTCTATCTATTTTGGTATTGGACAACCCCTCAAGATTCAAATTCGTTAAGGACACATGATGTATGTCCTTAACGGTCTCGGGAATAACGCTGGCAACAGATTGAGCACCTAATAAACTTAAATCCTCTCCAAAAAAGTCATCAGGTAAGACAAAGGAGTCGGCTCCATTTGTAATTTTAAGTTTCTCTAAAGTACTCATGAGTTTCATAAATTCTTCCCGCAATACCTTATGATTCATCACAGAAATTAACCCTCCAGAAAGACCGATATCGAGGAGAGAAATAATATGCAAAATGTTGTTAAAAATTTTCTCCGAAATAAATCTCTTTTCGTTATTTACCTGCCATTGTCCAATATTATAAAAGTCATTCAATGACTCAATACAGATTGTCCTTAATCGCCATCTAAGCGGGTCCTCAACATCCATAAGACTTGTGACTAGATGGACGGCCGAAACTAATCTTTCTGTCTTAAATAGAACAGCCTTGTGTGCATGGTTATGATGACTGTCTTTTATGACAGATTTCACTGTGTCTGTTAAGTTTTCTTTTGTGTCCATTAGATTTTTTAAAGTGTCTTATGTGAATCTTAAGTACAGTATATATAAGACAAAACATCTTGTGAAGTTTCAAAGTCTACTTTTTCAGCAATAGCAATCTTCTTCTGTATTGTGTCAATTTAACTGCCGCATTAGTTAATCAAAATCCTGTGGTTTTTTGCTCTTTTATTTGCTAAAATTCAGTTAAATGAAAAAAAGAAATTCTAATAAGGAATCCGTGCGGAACGACGAGTCGCAGGACCGTGTAAGTGGTATATTTTCTAATTTAAGTGCCGGTACCCGCCATGGTATTTTAGCCATTCTTTCAGTTATCATTGCGATCTTCCTTGTTATGGCTTACTTCGAAGCCGCTGGACCGGCGGGTAAATTTGTTTACGGTTTTTTATATACGTTATTTGGTTCGGGATATCTCCTGTTCCCAACTGCATTTATCCTTGCTTCGTTCTCTTTCCTTATACCAGATCGAGATAATATTTTAACTGTAAATATTGTCAGTGGTGGATTTTTTTTAATATCTACCCTCGGTGTTATTGATATTGTATTCAACAATGCAACGAGTGGAGATATTACCGGGGGTCTTATTGGTCATATTACGTCACTACCATTCTTGAAATTATTCGACAAAACATTGTCGATCATTTTTTTGATTGCTATATCTGTAATTTCAATTTTAATAATGTTCGAAACACATCTATCTCTTGAATGGAGGTTCCTCGGTAAAAAAATATTTGGTTCAAATGATTCTGAGGAAGAACAGGAGGTTGAAAAAACTGAAAAAGAAAATCAAAAAATAGCAGCAGCGGAAGCCTCTCTTAAACAGCCAGAAACGCCACAGAAAGACGCTGCTTCGGAGACACACAAAGATGATAAACCTAAAAAAACGGTCGCGGAAAAAATCGAGAGTTTCTTCGACAACAATCTACACTTAAGATCCGGCAAACAGTTTGATCCCCCTCCTCTCTCCCTTCTTGAAAGAGATATCGGAAAACCGATCGTTGGAGACATCAAGGCTAATGCAAATATTATCAAGAGAACCCTCCAGAATTTCGGAATCGACGTGGAGATGGATGAGATCGCGATCGGACCTTCGATAACTCGCTACTCACTTAAACCAGCTGAGGGCGTTAAACTCTCACGTATCGTTGCTCTTCAGAATGACCTGGCCCTGGCTCTTGCTGCACATCCAATTAGAATTGAGGCGCCAATCCCCGGGAAATCTCTAGTGGGAATCGAAATCCCAAACAGCGTTAAGTCAACAGTCGGATTAGGTACGCTCCTTGCTTCAAAAAAATTTCAAGAATCTGATAGGCAACTGCTTGTCCCGCTTGGTAAGGGGGTATCCGGCATTCCTTACTTTTCTGACATAGCGAAGGCGCCACACATGCTTATCGCCGGAGCGACAGGCTCAGGCAAATCAGTCACGATCCACACAATTATAACTGCTCTACTATATAGGAACGCCCCAGAACATCTCCGCTTCATCATGATCGACCCAAAGAGAGTCGAACTTACCTTATACAACGGTATTCCTCACCTCTTAACACCAGTTATAACGGAACCAAAAAGAGCGATACTTTCTCTAAAATGGGCAGCGAAAGAGATGGAGAGACGCTACAACATTCTTGAGCAATGCAAGGTGAGAGATATAGCTTCATACCATCATACTATTGCTGAAAAACAAGCGGCCAACAAAGATGATATTTCTACACCCCTAGCAGACAGACAGGCCGCGGGTGAAAGCATGCCATACATTGTAGTGCTAATCGATGAACTGGCAGATATAATGTCAGCTTATCCAAGAGAATTAGAAGCAGCAATCGTGAGACTGGCACAGATGTCACGTGCCGTGGGAATCCATCTCGTCCTTTCGACACAAAGACCTTCTGTAGAGATCATAACGGGTTTGATAAAAGCTAACATCCCGTCACGTATCGCCCTACAAGTGCCATCACAAATTGACTCAAGAACTATATTAGACATGCCAGGAGCAGAAAAACTCTTAGGTGCCGGTGACATGTTATACATCTCAGGCGACACATCAAAACCAATCAGAATTCAATCTGGATATATTTCAGAAAATGAAGTCAAAAAGGTTGTAAGTCACCTGATTAATAAATACAAAGAAGAACTTCCGGATGAAATAAGCTTAGGTGAACAAAACGGTACTAGTGAAGATTTGCAGTTTTCTGAATCTATAGATGACAATTCTATGGATGGGAGCGATGATGACATGTATGACGAAGCCCGGGAACTCGTAGTTAAAACCGGCAAGGCTTCAGCATCCTACCTGCAAAGGAAGCTTAAACTTGGATACGCAAGGGCGGCCAGAATTATGGATATGCTAGAAGATAGGGGTGTTATAGGCCCAGCCGATGGAGCCAAGCCAAGGGATGTCTACGAAAAAGATTCTTCAGTTGTGCTTGAGAAAGAAGCGGATAAATTGCTAATGGGTGCAGAAAATGAAACAGAAAATGTCGAAGCTACTGAGGATTTAAACTGAAATGAAACTCGAACTCAAAAAAAATCTACGAGTCATCATATTGGTTTCAATATCTATTTTTGTGCTCGCTTATATATTTTACGAAGCTAGATTTGTAATATATGGACCGCAATTGATCATATATTCCCCAAAAAATAATACCCGGGTTACCGATCCAATACTCCAGATATCCGGCAAGGCTAAAAATATTTCTATGTTGACGATTAACGGCAGACCAATAATGATAACGCCCGATAATCTATTCTCTGACAAGTTGCTATTACTAAATGGCTATAATACAATTGAGGTCAAAGCAAAAGATAAGTTTGATCAAGAAAAGAGCGAGGTCTTACAGTTGGTTCTCACAGAACCGAAACAATCAACGACAACAAATATCAATAATCAATAAGTAAGTATGGCAAAAAAACCAACCACACCGAAAGAATTTTCGGCCGGAATAGAGAGCACTATTAAAAATATTCAAACCAAATTCGGCGAGGGAGCAATCATGAAACTTGGAGATAAGCCCAAGGTAAATATAGATGCAATTCCTACTGGATCGGTTGGATTGGACATAGCTCTTGGGGTCGGTGGCCTGCCAAGAGGTAGGATAATTGAAATATACGGGCCGGAATCTTCCGGAAAGACAACTCTAGCCTTACACGTTGTTGCTGAGGCACAGAAACTAGGTGGCACTTGCGCTTTCATAGATGCAGAACACGCAATGGATCCTGACTACTCCAAAAAATTAGGAGTTAAGATAGACCAACTTCTGATCTCTCAGCCAGATAATGGTGAGCAAGCACTTGAAATCGCTGAGAGCTTAATACGCTCGGGCGAGATTGATGTTGTCGTAATTGACTCTGTGGCCGCACTAACCCCTCGTGATGAAATTGAAGGTGATATGGGTCAACAGCATATGGGTAAACAAGCCAGACTCATGTCTCAAGCGCTAAGAAAACTTACTGCGATAGTGGCTCGGTCAAAAACAGTCGTCATCTTCATAAATCAAATAAGAATGCAGATCGGGGTCATGTTTGGTAATCCCGAGACAACACCCGGGGGCAAGGCCCTAAAATTCTACTCTTCAGTAAGACTAGACATCAGAAGAATCGCACAAATAAAAAAAGGTGAGGATGTGGTTGGATCAAGAACAAGAGTAAAAGTTGTTAAGAACAAGGTAGCGGCACCATTCAAAACGGCCGAATTCGATATCATCTATAACGAGGGAATTTCACCGGAGGGCGAAGTTATAGCGCTAGGTGAAAAATTGGGAATAATTACAAAATCAGGAACTTCGTACAACTACGCCGAGGAAAAACTTGGCCGAGGTTATGATGCAACGAGAACATTTTTAAAAGAAAATCCGCAGCTCAAAGATAGAATCCTAAAAGAAATCCGCGAAAAAATGATCGCAGATTAATAATGAAGGAAAAGTATTCTAAAAAACAAGAAGGCCCAAAAGGCACAGGAGTCGAAATTGGTGCCGCACAATACATTTCTGAAGGATCAAGAGGTGTAGCTTTCCAGACAGAAGTCATAATCGGTAGTAAAAATAGAATATTTGTTTTAAAAAAATTTTTCTATAAAGAAGATGCCAAAATGGCTCTGGAAAATTACCAAAGGGCCAAGAAAGCTGGTCTCAAAGTATTTACAACTTACAGAATAGACGAGACGAGTAAAAAGATACTAATGACAACCGGTCATACTGACACAGATGTATGTCTTGGATCCATTAATCATGGAAACTCGTTAGAATACTTCAATTTTCCAACGATAAAGACAATTAGCAACTTCGATCAATTTATAGAAAAATATTTTACCCAAGCTAAAATAGCGGCGAATGCAGGGATAGAAATTTGGCAAGACACTCCATTTTTCTTTGTAAAAAAGAATACAGAAAACAGTCCGCTCGACTTTGTATTGGGTGATATGGATACACTATAAAAGACCAGCGAGTTATCGGATGATGATTCAAAACTTTGTCAACTAAATTTGCGAGAACTAAAAAAGGCCTTGGTTGAATTCATAACTCTGAATATCGACATCTCATCTAATCATGATGAATATTTAGAAAAAGTTTCGTCGTATACACTTTAATCTTCTGAATTAAAAAGGCCTGGGCTAAATGATAGCTCAGAGCCTTGGCCTAAATTACTTCCTAGAAAACTCTTTCTCTTTCTGTTCCTTCGTCATCGGGATTTTTCCCTTGCCTACAGTCCAGTCAAGAAGGTCGGCCTCACTAAAGTGGCCGTAATTATTGCCTCTTTGATCATATGGATTGAGCCAGTAGGTAATCTCCTCTTCCTTTCCATCTTTCCACTTAGGGGAAAGCGCGAAGTACTCACACCCGGCCTCCTTAAGTTTCTCTCGAATCCCGGAAGCTTTAACCGCCTTCTGCAACTTATAGCTGCTAGCATCACATTTCTTAAAGTTTTCATCGATATCTTTGGGACACTTGGACGAAATCAAGATGAAAAAGCCGGTACTCAAGACGGTCGCGCCACGCCCCAAGAAAATCGCTACATCCAGCCTCTTGAATGCCTCGAAAAGCTCACGCAGAAATGTCAAGTGCTTGTTTGAGACTACGATACCAAAACTGCTTTCATCCCATGATGCCGCCAAATCCTCAGGATCACCTTGAATATTATACCTAAAAGGGTTTCTTTCATACCCGCTTAAACAAAGTCGGGAGTCAAAAATCAAGCGAGAATGCGTAGATCCCTCCGCAAACATAAGACAATCTGAATCTACCCGAGTAATTGTTCTACCCTTTGTAACGCCAAAGTACTCGTCAATACTCTCTTCGAACGAAGCACCGAACAAAGAAGCAACCTTTTCCAATAAATTCTTCGGCTTTCTGGCGACTGTATCTGGCCACTCTCTAGGACCAAACTCACCAGTATACCGAAGTGGCACGCTGAGAGCCCGTTGCAATTTCAAGATACCATGTTCATGTTCTGAACAGAAGTCGCTGCCGAGCTCCACACCAATGACCGAACCATCTTCAAGCGTCACAAAACTCGGATTAGTTCCCCTTCTCATTTTGTATCCTCCTCATCATCTTTAGAATCTGGATCAATACCAATCTCCAAAAACAATTTCCTCATTAGTTCATCCCTTTTCTCTGTGACAAACTTTAACGCAACGTCCAGCGTGGGAAATGGATCTCGTGGACAATCTTCAAAACCTAAGCCATCGGCCATTCCGCTAAAGTAACCAAGCGCAGTATTTCTCGTAATTTCATTAAAGACGCCCGATTTGTGATCCCCAATCTCCCAATCTGCGAACCTATAATATTTTGCATCTTGAGTGTCGGGTCCGGCATTGGCTGGTGTGACTAAAATTACGCAACAATAGCGTGCCCCACAACGGATTATTGTATACACTTTACTTCTCCCTTCGTTGATGTAAACGAACAAACTCTCTATAAAGAGAAAGACTACAATATTAATTGTAGATAGTCAACGGATAAAAATTTCTCGTAATGAGAACTTTTTTATGTTTAGTCGACAACCTTCAAAGCTAAAACCAATATCCCAACTCTCTATGTCGCGCATCATTCAGAAGCCACAAGGCCACCACGCTAGATGCTATAATTGAGAGTTGGACAGAAGGATGTGTATGCGCAAAAGCAGCAGAGAAGAAGTTAATATTTGCTACAATATCCGTGATCGAAGGCATATTTGCAATTACAGAACGAACATAAACAATATGTTTTATCTGCCACAAAAAGGCAAAAATTATCATAACCTTAATTGAAGCTGCACTTAATATCTGGCGTAACACCCACATGAAGTACACACGTCTCATTATTCTTTTTTGTAAATAAATATTCATTATTTAGACAGTCAATTTGGCCTTTTTAAACTCCTTTTTAGCTCGACATATGCGAGTCTTAATAGCTCCAACTGAAACCCCCTCTTCATCCGCTATTTCCTTCTGCGGTACACCATCGATAAAATATCGCTTAAGTACCTGAGAAAGGTTATCAGGAATTCTGGCCAAAACTGAAGCCACATAATCCCGCATTGTCTCTTTCTCAAAATCCTTACTCTGCATATCAGGTAAAATCTCATAAAACTCAGGGTCGAGCTCTACTGTATTCATCACTACTCTCTTCAACTTCTTATAATGTGTAAAGGTTACATTAAGCAATATCTTATAGGCCCAGGATTTAAAAGTCGCCCCTTCTTGTGGTTGAAAACGTCTAGCATTCATATATATTCTGGAAAAAGCCTCCAATACAATATCCTCCGCCTCCTCGTCTCGTTTAATAATTCTTTTAGCCTTCCTCAAAAATGCCTCCTCATATCGATCAATTATAATCTTAAACAAAGACGGCTGCTTAAGCGAAAGGGTTAAAATCTCTTCATCTTTCTGTTCCTTAAGATGTATTTTATCATCGTTAAAATCGTCGAGTAGATTCATATTAAAAATATAGAATAAAAAAGTTATGATATCAAGAACTACAACTCCTTTATCGCCTCAATTGTCATAAATAATGGAATCTCCTTGCGAGCAATATTTTCCGCCCGAGCACGCTTCCCAGGCTGACTTTCTTTATTTGAAATCAATTCGTGCAAGTTCCTCACCACAAAACCCGTCCCCTTAAGCGCCTTAAAGTAATACTGCAAAGGCCGATGAAACGAAGTTGTAAATTCCGAATTCTGTTCACCCGGATGTACTTTGATAGCAACTTTAAATTCAGATATATATCCATCCACCCTTCTAAATTGAACACCAGCCTGTTCGTCAAAACCCCAACTGCTCTCTTTGGGGACCCTAAATGCCGGATGATTTAAGACGAAAACCATAGAGCTGTTCTTTTTGAGAATCCTAGAGCACTCTTTAAATACAGCCTGAATGTTTGTTATGTTTTGTAATGCCAAGATAATGACAATTTTATCTACACTGGCGTTCTTTAAAAAATCCAATTTATCAGCGGAAGAAACAAAATATTCTATTCCGTCTTTGTAATTCTTTGCAATTCCAATAAGCTCCTTTGAAATATCGACCCCAACAACACTTGCTCCCGCATCTTGAAATTTTCTTGAAAAAAAACCTTGGCCACACGCCAAATCCACAATCCGATCTCCATTTTTTAGAGCCAACAGACTGAGCACGTCAGGAAGGATTACATCCTTCTGATAATTATCTCCAGTCTCCAGAAGGTCGTCATACCATGACGCCACATTGCCCCAGCCCGTATTTTTGTTTTTCATTATTTAATAATTGCCCCGTCTACAACTTCCTTCTCTGGCATCAAAATCACCGGTCCACCTTCCTCATTATTTGCGGCCAAAAGCATTCCCTGTGATTCGTACCCAGCAAGACTTTTTGACTCGAGATTAGCGATAATTAGAACCTGTTTACCAACCAAATCTTCAACTTTATAATACTTTTTTACTCCTGCAATAATTTGCCTTTTCTCAATACCGATATCTACAACTAATTTGATTAATTTATTAGATTCCTCAAGATCGTCGGCCGAAATGATTGTCCCGACCCTAAGATCGATCCTGGAAAAATCATCAAACGAAATAGCTGGTTTAATTTCCATGGTCATTTAATTATACTATCGCTTTGTCACTCTTAAGGCAAATGGATTGAAATACTTTTCGACTTGAAATTTAGTAACAGTATATACTTGATTACCACCTAGAATATCGTTTAATATATCCTCCAGCTTACTGATTTCCGGCTCCCTAGGTTTCATCTCCCCTAACGACCTTAACTTACTGATAATCAAAAAACACCTACCCGCAGAAAGACGGCACGCTGATTCGTTTTTTTTATCAAATGCATTAAAAACACGAATAAATTCACTTCCAAGATTCGCCCTATAAAATAAAGCAGTCCGTTCGGGTTGACTCATTGAGTTATAATTTTATATAAAATTTCTTTAACTCTACTTTTTATTTTATCATCCTCAATATACATACTCTTATTACCCAACGATGGTCGAATATTGATTAAAGAAAC
>JACQCV010000031.1 GCA_016201465.1 Candidatus Vogelbacteria bacterium
GGATGTCAGAGAAAATTGGCCCAGTCGATTTTGGAGATAATGGCGCAGTGAGTCCTTTAACTTGTATTAAGACCTCTTCGGCCTATTCTGAAAATTATGCAGCGATGCTTGATTCGGAGGTCTCGAGAATCATGAATGAGGCATTGAGGAGAGCACAAGAAGTTTTGACTGATCATAAAAGTGCCCTTGATAGCATGGCTGCAGAGTTGAAGAAAGTTGAAACAATTGAACGTAAAGAGTTCGAAGATCTATTGGTTCTAAACTGCATCAGGCCAAAGAAGCTCGAGCCGAATGCCGTTGGTGCGACAATTGTCGGATAAAATTTTGGTCCGTGTGCCAGGACTCGAACCTGGGACCAGACGTGTATAAGACGTCGGCTCTACCAACTGAGCTACACACGGTTCTAGATTCATAATATAGATGAAATTCTGGTATAAGTAAATATGTAAAAGAAATCCCTCGACAGTTAAGTCGAGGGGAGTTATTACTTTAGTTACTTATGATCCACATGCGTACACCTTGATTTTGTCCGTTATAACTAACCGGGGAATTTTCGTTAACGTGCCAGTAGCAATCTTTTGTCGCATCATGGAGTCTGGCTCTGAGAAGGTTTACCAGGCAGTTTTGGACGAGTGTTTGAGGAAAACCACTTCTGGCTTCATGAACTACATCGTCTCGTTTCTCGACCTCGCGTAGCGCGTTTGTGATTAGCCCGATTACAATATCCTTGGTTTTGGCGAGTTCTTTGTTTGGATCGATCTTTTTGTTGTAGACATCCGCGAACTTTTTGACTTCTGGGTAGAAAGAGAGCGGGACTAAAATTCCCACTTTTACGTTCAGCAGGTCGACAATATTATTCAAATGCTTATTTATGGCAACGGCCGTGGGAATAAGTAAGCATTTGAATAATATTGTCGATATGCGTTATAATTAGCTCGAATTTAAAAGTTAATTTTTTATCATGAATCGATCGTCAAATCCAGTGAGTACTCTCGTTTCGGTTTTAATTTACACAGGGATCCTTGCCTATGTTCTTTATGTGTCTGGAGTCGTGTCGGGTGTGTCTTTGGTTTTGGGGGTTATTGTAATTTTCGCACTCGTTTTGCTATTTTCTGGTCTTAGAATTATCGATCAGTTTGAGAAGGGGATTGTGTTAACACTCGGTAAATACACTGGCACCAAGGACCCGGGACTAAATTGGATTATGCCAATTGTTCAGACTATGCAACTGGTTGATATGCGCGTCACGACAGTGGATATTCCACAGCAGGAGGTGATAACGAAAGATAATGTGCCGGTCGGTATCAACGCTGTGGTCTATTTCCAAGTTGAACAAGCTGACACTGCAGTACTTAAGATTCAAAACTACTCGTTGGCTGTTTCGCAGTATGCTCAAGCAGCGCTTCGAGATGTGATTGGAGGCGTGGAGCTCGACTCGCTTCTTTCGGAGAGGGATAAACTTTCAAAAGATATTAAGGATACTGTAGATCTCGCAACAAAAGCTTGGGGTGTAGATGTCTCGGATATAAAGATTCAAGACATAGAATTGCCAGCGGATATGAAGAGGATTATGGCTAAACAAGCTGAATCAGAAAGGGAGAGGCGTGCTACCATTATTAGAAGTGAGGGAGAGTTTGCCGCTGCCGACAAGTTGGCTCAGGCTGCCGAGAGATTATCGCAAGTTCCAGGAGGTTTAGCTATGAGAACATTAGCCACTATAGAAAAAATAAACCCTGACCCATCAAAGACAGTTATTTTCGCTCTGCCAGTGGAATTTATGGAAGGTGTGAAGGCCATGGGGGATTATATGAAGGACAAAGTGAAATAGTTACTTTACCTCATCCAAAAAGTCGTTGATGATTTCGAGAGTGGTATCGACACCGCTGTAGACTTGCTTCCAGATCACAACAATATCTGCGTCATTGAAAACAGAGCTTTGGACTTCACGGATAGTGTCACCACCGGCGATTGATATCATAATATTGTACCTACCTTTTATCCTCCTGATCTCGTGAAGTGGGATCATTTTCTCCCTGTTAAATTTTTCCTCATCCACTCCGCGGTGAAGGACTACTACTACAGGCGGCTTTCTAAGTTGGGATAAAACTCCTAATGGGTACTCTACATTCATCATATCGATCATCGAATCTAGTCCACGCCTTTCGCACTCGTCAATAAAAGAATCTAGCGTTTCGATTGGCGCATGACCTAGAGCAATTACTGCTGATGCTCCAGCCTCGGCTGCCATACCAACCTCGGTCTCAGCCCTGTCCATGGTTTTTAAGTCAGCAACAATATAGGGATCGTCAACTTTCTCTGCCCATAGACTAACAATTTGCCTTATGCCGTTCACGCCGTAATGTTTAATGAACGGAGTTCCAGCTTCAATAATAATCCTGTCGCTTGGTGGCAATACACTAATAATTTGAATTGCATCGGCGAGGGTGTTATTTAGCGCGACCTGTAGATACTTCTTTTTGTAATTTAGTTTTGATTTAACATGAATGGACACAGGAGAATTGTAGCATATTTATTGGCGATTAAATTTATTTTGGCTTCGTTAGCTTCTGACTCGTGAGGTCCTCGGATCCCCTTCGCCTGCGGGCTCGGCCAGACATCACGAATCAGAACTAACTGCGCCTTCAGAAATTTACTCAAAATGTGTTGGTTTTGGTCGCGAGTTAATTTTTTCTAGAATAGTAGGATGATTTTGTAACTGTGGATCGGTTTTGAGAATTTCCCCAACTTCATTTCGCGCGGCCTCAACCATTTTTAAATTTTTTATGGCCTCCATTCCAATATCTGAGATTCCCCACTGCTTGCCACCAGAGAGTTCACCAATACCACGGAGTTGTAAGTCCAACTCGGCTAATTCAAAACCATTCTTCGCTGTCTTGAGTGCTTTGAGTCGATCAATCGTCTTTTCGGATTGTGAATCGCTGAAGACATAGCAGTAGGCTTGATGATTACTACGAATTACGCGGCCACGCAACTGGTGTAGTTGTGCTAAGCCAAATCTTTCGGCGCCTTCAATTATTATTATTGTGGCGTTAGTAACATTGACGCCAACTTCAATTACCGAAGTAGCAACTAGTATATCTATTTTACCCTCAGTAAAATCCTTCATTACAGCATCTTTGTTTTTTGGATTTAATTTTCCATGAATGACGTTTATCTCAAATTCGGGAAAAATATCTTTTTGTAACCTCTTCGCTTCTTCTTTTACTGACTTTGCATTGATTGCCATTTCTTTTTTTAGATCCGGTTCATCTATTCGAGGACAAATAATATATGCCTGGCGGCCGTTTTTTAATTCTTTTCGTATGGATTCATAGACTCTCTGTCTATCAGCTTTTAAGACGACCTCTGTAATTACTTGTTTTCGTCCTTCTGGCATCTCATCAAGTAAGGAGAGATCTAAGTCTCCATAAATTGTGAGAGCTAACGTTCTTGGAATTGGAGTTGCCGTCATTGATAGAAGGTGTGGAACAGTGCCCGTAGATTTGCGTGCAATTTTAAATCTTTGTTCGACACCAAATCTGTGTTGTTCGTCTATGATAACTAAGGCTAAATGTTTAAACTTAATCGACTTCTGTATAAGCGCATGAGTCCCAATCAGGATGGGTATTTCGCCATTGGCACACCATTTCAGAAGTTGTGCTCTCGATATCGGGGTAAAGCCGGCTGGATTGATTTTAGAAGGAAATTTAAAACAGCCACTTCCAGTTAAAAGTCCGATATTTATTCCAAGATGTTTAAAATATTTTATGAAAGATTCGAAGTGTTGTTTTGCCAATATTTCTGTTGGTGCCATATAGGCAACTTGGAGGGCGCCAAAATCTTGTTTTTTACCGTTTGCATCGACGGGGCGAGTAACAATTGTTGAGTAAGACACTGTGGCTGCCACTGCTGTTTTTCCAGAGCCAACGTCACCCTCGAGGAGTCGCGTCATTGGCTGGTTTGATGACATATCTTTGAGTATTTGATTGATCGATCTAGTTTGTGCGGCAGTAGGTTTAAAATTAAATTTGCCTAAAAAGTTGTCGACTGCTAGTGGATCAGGTGCAAGTTTGAAATTGGGATTTGATCTGTAGGCTTGTCTCTCGATTTGTCGCGTCAGTTGAATAAAAAAAATCTCCTCAAAAGAGAATCGTTTGCGCGCGGACAACGCGTCACTGTCACTTTTGGGAAAATGGATCCAAACAATAGCCGTTTTTAGCCCAGGCAAATGATATTTTTTTAGTATCTCATCTCCAATTGGGTCCACGATACTTTCGTGCATTCCCGCCGTAATCAATTTTTTTATCGCATGATGAAACCAGTTAGATGTGATACCGCGAGATTCGGGATAGACTGGCGTTCTCGTGACTTCATTTTTGTTAAATAGCGAATTCTTGTGCGCTAGCTCTATTTCGTCAACCTCTTCTAGCTCGCCGTTCGCAATATATCGCGTTCCTTTGCGTTCCGTAACCATGCCAGTGATCTTCGCCAAACTTCCCTCCGGAATCTTTTTTGCCATATAAGCTTGATGAAACCAGACGGCTTTAATGCGGCCGGTATCGTCCTCGACCGTCACCTCAGCGATTGGGATTTTTGTATGGAAGCCTTTTCTTATCTCGTTCTTAACTATTCTGCCTGAAATAACAGCCAGCTCTCCAGGTTTCAATTCAGCAATATGCTTGACCTCCGCTGCGTCGCCATATCGAGAGGGGAGATAAAGTAGGAGGTCTCGCAGAGTCATTAGTTTTAGCTTCTCAAGCGCCGCCTTTTGTAGTGGATTAAGCCTGAATTTCTTTTCTATTAAGTCATTCAATTCCATCTCGATAGTATGCTTCAATTACAAATAGTGAGCTTGGCAGTTATTTTTCTCAACATTGATTGGGATCTGTATTTAAGTCGCTTTTTATAATATTGAGGCGGTCCATGAATTCTTTTTTAAATTCTTCGTTCGTTGCAGCCCTTTTCTGCATTTTATTGAGAAATTCTTCGCCATAAATAAAATCTATGTGGTATAAAACTGTAAGTGCGTCACCTAAAAAATTCACAATTCTCAGTTGCTTTGATTTGTCATCAGGGCTCACTTCCTCTACACTGTCCGGATCAGTAAGTCTACTGTATACAGCGCCCTCCCTCTCTTTTATTTCTTGTATTTTCTCACTCAGACTAACCATATCTTTGAGATGCTTACTAAAATCATTTTTAGAAAAACTGTCGAAGGTAAGATCTTTAACATTAATGCCCCCCTTTTCTTTTAGTAAGGTTTTGAGCTCTTGAATTTCTGGGATTTGACCAAGTTCGCCCTTACTTTCTATATCAAATCTAGCTCTTTTGAATCGGTTTTCAAGATCTATGCTTTGCGTCATGTGCTCGGGAATATGTTCATCTATATACTTACTTAGACCAGTAGTTCCATCTTCGTAAGCGTCGAACGATTTTTTACCGGACTTAATTCCGTCTTGTTGTATTTGCCATTGAACCTTTGAGATCTCATCAAAATAAGGCTCTCCTAGTTTGATTAGCTGCTTGTCTATCGTATCTAAAGAAAGGTCTCCCTTATTTAATAATTCTTCCGATTCTTTGAGTAAGGTTTTTATATATTCTACCAAGGCTGCCTTTAGTGATGATATATCTTCTACCTTTTCTTGTGTAGGTTTTAGTGCTTCCATATTTAAATTCTTAATTATAACAGCCCAATTATATACTTTTGGAACATTAAAAGCCATCATTCATTTATTTAATTCATATCCCCCCAAAGAGATTGTGTAATCGCGGCTGAGGCAATTGCCGCCGTGTCAGCACGGAGAATGCGAGGGCCAAGGTTGGTGGGCATGACGTTTCTTAAGCTTGAAAACTGCTCTAGCTCGGTAGCTGTGAATCCTCCTTCGGGCCCAACTAAAATTCCAATTTTATTTACTTGGGATCTAAGGCCCCAAGTAGAGAATGTTTGTATGGAATTTGGATCCAGTATGAAAATTTGTTCTAATGATTCATTCATGCTTTTTAGGTTTTCAAAACTGTCAATAAACTCAATATTTGCCGATTTGACTCTGCCCGATTGCTTAGCTGCTTCTTCGGAAATTTTTCGCCAGCGCACCAATTTCTTTTCTATTTCTTTAAACCTCTCAACACTGTTCTCTGAGTAAAATAGCACTAGGTAATCAACTCCTAGCTCGGTTAGTTTCTGAATTATATTATCTAGAGGTTGTTCCTTAATGAGAGCTTGGAAGACTGTAATTTTGAGAGGGGACTCTTTAGGGGTTTTGATTTCAGATATAGCCTGGATCGAGAGCGATTTTCGATCAATGTCTATAACTTTAGCCTCGAACCTTTTACCCGCTGGGTCTTGTATCTCAATCATCTCTCCAACCTCGATTCTCCGTGATAACAGAATATGTCGCGCTTCATCATCTGTTAGTTCTAGTGTTGTTCCAATTTGGAGTGGAACTTTGGACAAAAAATAAGACATCTATTTTTATAGAGCTTTTATCTCCTGTGGAACCAATTCTTTTTGCAGTTTGTTAGATTTTTCTTTCTCTGCCGCCAAAGTTTTCTCAAGTTGAGCCATTTTATCCCACATCTCTTTGGTAGCTTTATCTTGTCCCTCTGTTAACCTCATTAATCTCTCGTTTTCCACTGCCAACTCCTCTCTCTCGGTCTCAAGTTGAACATTCTCTAAGATTAAACCACCTTTTTCTGCGCTATCATCGGCCATTACGCTTCTGTTGTATATAAGAGCCAAAAATGGGTCGTTAATTGCGAGCTCGGCCCGAGATTTCTTTTTGTTTTCCGTGGCCCTTTCGTCTGAAGAGCCAATTGTCTGTCCGATTACAGATCTGATTATTTCTTTGTAGTCTTTGTCTTTTATACTGTCCGGTGCAATTCTTGAGAGACCGTCGCCTAAAGTTGCAATGCCAATACTCGACCCCAATTTGTATTTGAATTTTTCTTTAAGACTAGCTTCCATCTCTGACATTTTTTGATTTAAGTCAGCATAGTCAAGATTGCCTATGTCAACTCCGCTTTTTTTGATTAAGTACTTAAGAAAACTGTCATAGATTTTGAGTTCGGTGAAATATTTTTTCGCTGCTTCAAAACTAAGTAAATCAGCCGCTTCTGTTGATTTAATTTCATCACTGTATCTTTGCTTAATTTCGTCGACTAGGAGACCGAGATCTTTGTCACTGCAAATCAGCATCATGAACTCATCACCAGATTGATGCGCTGGAATTACTTCTATACCTTGTTCTCTAAGCCATAGCGTCGTTTCGCCGTCTTTTAAAATTTTTGAAAACATTTTAAGTGCTTGGTTGCCAGTGTTATGTGATTGCTCACCGGCCTCATTTAGTGTTTTCAAGCCATTTAGGTCAAGAGATACATGTAAAATTCTTCGGAGGTCTTCAACCTTAACTGTTTCGTTTTCAAAGATTTTTGTTGCTCTATCTCCAAGCGAGTCTTCAACATACTTTCTATTGTACATTTGGATATGCTCACTTGAGTCGATGTAAAGTTTTGCTTTGCCGTCTATAAATTCTTTAATCTGTTGATCTATTTCTTCCGATGTTAAGGCACCTGCGTCCTCGACTCGTTTCCAAATTTCTATTTTTTCACTTATTTCTTTTCTTAATTCTGTTCCCGGAATGTTTGATTCTATTAAGGTTTTAAACTTTTCGGTTAGAGTTTTTTCACCGTCGGTCGTTTCAGTTGCTACAACATTTTCCTTTCGAGCGTAAGCCGAGCGCAGGAGATCAACTATCTCGAGCAGCTTCTCTTCCTCCATTTGTGGGTGGTTAGGCTCAACCCTGGTCGTTTTTTCTCTTGCTATTTCTGGCATAAATTTACTTATATACTACATTAAAAAGTTAGATTTGTCGAGTATTGACTATTAAAAACATCTGTCCTAGAGTTATGGCCAATCTAGTTCTTTGAAAGTATAACAGATTATGTTGAATACTGTATAGCCCGTTCGGGCCGGTAACTAACTGCCCTTTGATATAGCTTAGGGTAAGGAGGATGTATGTTTGAGAATGGTACGGTCAAGAAGATGGTCGTTTTGGCCATGCTGGGACTGGCACTTTGGGGTTTCAATGCCATATACCTTGGAGCTATTGCTCCAGACGTCGGGACTAAGCTAGCTTTGAACACAGTAAATGGTGGTGGTTTGGAGTGGTCACTTATGAATGTGTTCCAGCAGAACAAGAATCTTGTGGTAGATGGGTCGGTTGCTCTTTTTGCTGGTGCAGCGCTTTTGCTCTTCCAACCCTGGAAGTATCTGGGTAAGTTATTTGTTCTAGCTCTGCTAGCTTCGAGCACCATGTCAATCAGTGGCTGTTTGTATCAGCCGTATGATGTGCCAGAATATGTTGAGATTGCACCAAATCAAACGGCGTTCATTATTCCTCTCGATGAGGATGCAAAGGGTAGTCAGGTAAAGTTTGGTTCCGCCAATTACTTGGATGAGCATAAGGCGGCTACCAAGCGAATTCAGATTCCCCACCGGTGGGTTGACGAGGGTCGTATGCCCGGTGACGGAAAGTATATTGCAACGATCAAAGTTATTACGGTTGATCGGTCGCCTGTGACTCAGGAGTGGAGTTCGTCCGGAGTTGGCGGTGCGAGTAAGGGTAAGGATAAGGCCATCTGGGTTGAGTCTGGTGACTCTGTTGGTTTCAGTATGGGATTCTCCTGCACGGCTTTTGTGAATGAAGCCGATACTGCTCAGTTCTTGTACATGTATCCAAGCGGAAGTCTTGCCAATGTGATGGAGACTGAGGTGCGTGCCAGGATTCAACAGGTGGCAGCGCTCGGTGCCGCGAAGTACAGGCTTGATGATCTCCGTGCAAGGAAGAGCGAAGTTGGTTCGGCGGTTACATCGGATGTCACCGTATTCTTCAAAACTCGGGGCATTACGATTACCACGGTTGGTATGTTCGGTGGTATGACTTACGAGAATCCCGATATTCAGAAGGCGATTGACGGAACCTTTGTTACTCAGCAGGAGAAGGTCAATGCTAAGGCCATGCTCGAAGCTCAGGCTGACAAGAATACGCGGATTAAGTCTGAGGCAGAGGCCACAGCTGATGCTGCCCGCACGAAGGCAAAGGGTGACGCTGATGGCAAGCTTTCGATTGCGTTGGCTGAAGTTGCGAGTATTAAGGCAATGAATGCAGTTGTTGCCGAATCGAGCCCACAGCTTATTAGCTTGAAGGCGCTCGAGGTTGAGAAGGCTCGTGTTGAGAAGTGGCATGGCGAGTATCCTGGTACGGTTGTCGGTAGTGGATCCAACACTTGGGTTGGTCTGCAGTCTACGAATGGAATGACGGCGGCTGTCTCTAGTACGCCAACTAAGTAATTTACCAGTGTGGTTTTAACCC
>JACQCV010000011.1 GCA_016201465.1 Candidatus Vogelbacteria bacterium
ATTACTTCATTCCAAAATCTTCTCCGAACTGGGACGGAGCCGTAGAGAGAGCGCATGGAGTGATTGATCAAGAGTATTACCTGAATCCAACTAGAACCTGGAAAACTCTGCAAGAATATTTACATTTTTACAATTACGAAAGAATCCATTTAGGAAAATATCTTAATGGCATGATACCGGTCGAGAAACTTAATTATTATTTATCCACAGTGTCACCCTTGAAGGGTAACTAAAGGTGCTGGCAAGTCGTTATCGGGAATAAAACCGGGAAATGAAATGTATCCCGCGATTGATAAATTATGACAAATAACTTTTAGATTATTTATTTCAGCCCCTTTGCCCGCAATTACAAATTGAAAGTTCACTTTTTTTAACGCAAGGGCAATGGCACTCAACACAAA
This sequence comes from Candidatus Vogelbacteria bacterium, assembly GCA_016201465.1. Classification (GTDB taxonomy): domain Bacteria; phylum Patescibacteriota; class Minisyncoccia; order Phycocordibacterales; family UBA12445; genus JACQCV01. The sequence goes on from JACQCV010000011.1 coordinate 402, forward strand.
ATCTAAGTTCTTCTCTTTATCCAGACGGCCAACATAAAGACCTATCGGATGTTGGTAAAAATTAAATTTATATTTGGCCGCCAGAGATGCCTGGGTTGGTCCCGGCTTAAAGCGCTCGAGATCGATACCGCAAGATATCACCTCAATCTTTTTTTTAAATCTCAAGCGAATTAATTCGGCTGCGGACTCAGTCGGCGTTGTTATCCTATCTGCGCGACTGAATACACGCACAAAATCAAGCCACATCACTTCGCCAACAAATCTTCGAACAAAACCAGGAACGGGTAAATAGTGAATTAAGTTTTCAGGCATAAAGTGGTTTGTAGCAACGACGGGTAAACCATTTTTTCGTGCAACCTTCATAACTTTTCTTCCCACAACAAAGTGGGCTTGAATGTGAACTATATCGGGTTTAAATTCGTCAATTATCTTTTGTACAAAACCATCCTCAACATAAAACGAGAAACGAAAATCCCTATACACAACCACCGGTATTGATCTGGCGCCATAAACCAATATATTATTTATAGTCTTTTTTGTATGAAAAAAAGATTCACCAGGACAGATTACTGCGACCTCATTCCCCCTTTTTTGCAAATACTCAGCCAGGCGCTGTGCAAAATACGACGCGCCATTTACATGCGGATAATATGTATCAGCAGATATGAGTACTTTCATATAATTAATGTGCGGTAAACTTAAGATTTTTTAAGGCAAAAAACACAACAACAGCAAAAGCCCCAACGACTGTTGCAGCGGCAAAATTATTAAAGTATTGATTAATCGCCAAATATGAACCACCAAAAAAAATACCCAATAAAAGAAAGATCGCTGCCTGAAAAAGAGTCACAAAAAAACATGTGCCAATGTATCGCCAGAACGGTACTTTGATATGACCGGCAGTAATAAGTCCAGCAACGCCAACACCATGAAAAAGCTTAGACATAGCTACCGCCTTTCGATGGTGGACATTAAAATATTTCCTAACTCTATCTATTTCTTCATCCCTTACTCTTAACACCTTTGTGATGAAAGAGACTATGTATCCAGTCTTAAACCAACCAATGGCATAGCAAGCGGAATCTCCGATAATGTCACCAACAATTACGGTTATATAAACTATGACCGGGTTCAAAATACTAAAAGTAGATAAAAACCCAGCAACCACGGTAACGATTGGTCCCTCAAATATGGCTGCGGGCAACAAAATGAAATAGCCATACCTATATAACAACGTGATTAGATACTCCATAAGTATTCCCTGATTATATCAGCCTTTTACCATTTTGTTTATGGTAATATCTCTCCAAATCCAGATTATCATGTCAAAAATTAATGAACTATGTTGGATTCGACAACCCCACATCAATGTCAACGATCTACGAATGGCACATCAAACAACTACTGTCCTGTTCGGATAATTAAAAAGCCCAATATCACATTTTATTGCAACATCAGGCAGTACGAACAGCAACCGTAAGTACGATAGATTAGTGAACTGTTACCATAGTCTCACCCAGATCGGAATCCGCAAATTTCGAGAGTGCATCATCACGCAACTCCTGAACAGCAATCCTGAAATCCAAAACTAGATTCTGCGCCGCGAGCTTCTCCTGACACAGAATGTGATCCATTGTGACCACATCCCTGTCTTGACCGAACTGTTTCTCCAGCTTTTCGATGAGCGACATTCCAGTCCTCCTCCAAATCCAATTGTTAAAGTTCACAGTATTAACAAATACTACTATAACTTATAACAGCTGTCAAGTATGCTATAATAAAATAAACTATTAATCACATGACAACTTCGTACTAACCGCCTAATTACTGCTATGATTATCGCATGACCCAATACGCATATTTAATCGGCGATCTTTTTTTTGCTTTAGTCTGGCTAATATTATTTTCTCATCGTAAAGATCTAAGGAAAGAGATGTTAACAATGTCCCTTATTATTTCGCCACTTGGAATTAGTGAGATCATCTACTATAAGGATTATTGGCGGCCAGAATTTATAATCAACACAGGTTTTAACTTTGGTATTGAGGACCTTCTGTTCTGTTTCGCAATTGGCGGAATCACCGCAGTAATCTATGAGGAAGTTTTTGATAAAACGTATTCCCAGAGACGAGACTCGCGGCGCCCTAAACACCTACTTGCGATCGCAGCCTCTATAATTTTATTTATTTTTATCGGTAACTCACTTCTTGGTGTCAACTCTATATATGTTACAAGTGCCGTCATGCTTTTGGCCGGCTTAGCCATCATATTTATTCGACATGATTTAATAAAAGAGGCGATGATGAGTGGATTACTGATAGGCCTGGCAATGTTTTTATTCTATACTCTCTACTTTCTGCTCTTATTCCCCGGTATAATTCAGAAATGGTGGCTACTCAAGAATCTCTCAGGAATTTTATTGTTCGGCGTACCTATCGAGGAAATTTTGTGGGGATTCTGTTGGGGGTTTATCGCCGGCCCTATTTACGAATTTATCCTAGGAATAAAACTAAAGAATAAATGAAGCGTCGCTGCTGATTAATTCGCACGGCCATAACCATGAATAAGCAATTCTGTTCTTTAACATTGCCATATAGAAAACAAGTCTAATTTATGATAATCTGGTTTTAATGACATCTATTGTGCAAAAAGACAACAATGTATTGAGACTAGTAGCCAAAGAAGTACCGTTTGAAGAAATTGGAGACGAGAAACTAAGAAAGACAGTCACCGAAATGATGATGGCTCTTGATAAATGCGAAGATGGAGTTGCTCTAGCGGCTCCACAGATAGGGGTGTCTCTCAGGATATTTGTCGTATCCCCAAAAGCATTCATCCTCCAAAATCAAGAAACCAAAAGTTTAAACAAAAGGAAAGAGATAGACAAACTCATTTATATTAACCCGGTCATTACAAAAACCTCGTCAAAAAAAGTAACATTAGACGAGGGCTGTCTGAGTGTTAAGGGTATTTTTGGAAAAATCAAAAGGCACAGCAAGGTCACAATTTCGGCCTACGACGAACTTGGTAAAAAATTTATTCGTGGCGCAAGCGGACTATTGGCCGAGATATTTCAGCATGAAACAGATCATTTGAATGGCATCCTTTTTATAGACACCGCAAAAGATTTAACACAAGCCAATGAACAAAAGATATCCGATGTACCCAATAAATAAACTGAAGATTGTTTTTTTGGGAACACCTGAATTTTCCGTGGACGTGCTCAAGGAATTAGAACTCGATGGTATAGTGCCGGACTTAATTGTCACAAATCCCGACGAGCCAAAGGGTAGAAAACTTGTTGTCACCCCACCACCCGTAAAAATCTGGGCGCAAGAAAAAAATATTACTGTTATCCAACCAGAAAATCTTCAGCTGAAAGCTACTCAGTCTGAGGTCGAAGAAATTAAAAATCAACTATCTGGTTTTGATTTATTCATCGTCGTCGCCTATGGCAAAATTATTCCAGAATCTATTCTAAATTTACCAAGACGCGGTACCCTAAACGTTCATCCATCTCTTCTCCCAAAATACCGAGGCCCATCGCCTATCCAAGCGGCCATATTGAATGGAGACAAAGAAATGGGAATCTCAATTATGCTTCTCGATAAAGAGATGGACCACGGTCCTATAATTGCACAGGAAAAAATCGATCTTTCTAACTGGCATCCATACATTGACGAGCTCCGAACACAAGTGGCCAAAACCGCTGGTCAAATGCTGGCTCGGATCATTCCGGATTGGATCAGTGGAGACATTTCCGCGATTCCACAAAACCACACACTTGCAACATTTACAAAAAAATTTGATAAAGAGTCTGGACTTATTAACGCCAAGGCACTTCTTAACCCTAACCAGCTTAACCCCAAAGAAAGAGAAGAAATCTGGAGAAGGATCAGAGCATTAAATCCGGATCCTGGTGTCTATACAATTATCAGACTTAGCAACAAAAATATTCGAATAAAAATAACTCATGCGACAATGGAAGATGGCCAACTTGTCATTGAAAAAATTATACCAGAAGGTAAAAAGGAGATGTTGTGGGAAGACTGGAAACGCGGAAATATTAAATAAATCAGTAAGTTTGTATTGTTATCATTGCAAAATATTGATAGAATACACTCGTTATTAATTTGTTCGATAATAAACATATGACTCTAGTTTATATAGCTATAATACTTTTGATACTTTGGATCATTTTGGGGTTTAACAACCTAGTCACATATACCAACCGAGCCAAAGAAGCCTGGAGCGATATTGACGTACAATTAAAGCGTAGATACGACTTGATTCCAAACTTAGTAAACACAGTCAAGGGTTACGCGGCTCATGAAAGTACCACGCTCGATAACGTAATCAAGGCACGAAACTCCGCGATGTCTGCCACAACCCCTAGAGAGCACAGCCAGACTGAGGACTCACTAGCAGGCGCACTGAAATCAGTTTTTGCTCTATCAGAAAGCTACCCAGACCTTAAGGCAAATCAAAACTTCCTCCAACTTCAGAAAGAATTGGGCGATACTGAGGACAAGATACAAGCCTCACGAAGATTCTACAACGGCGTAGTGCGTGATTTAAATACAATGATCGAGACCTTTCCAAACAATCTTCTTGCCAATACTTTCAAATTCACAAAGCAAGACTTCTTCGATCTCACCTCTGCTCCGGCGGAGCGTAACGCCATCGAAGTTAAATTCTAAGTCGTGACGCTATATTCCCAACAAGATAAAAATGTCCGAAAGACGTGGCTTCTGGTCACAGTATTCTTTGCTCTAATCATTGGGATTGGATTTGTTTTTGCGCAAATTTATAACAACTCAGTAATCCTCTATTTTGCAGTTGGATTGAGTATTCTGTCCAACATCTTTAGCTACTGGTACTCAGACAGAATTGTACTAGCGATGTCACGGGCACGTCCTGCCACCCGTGAAGAATTTTTTGATGTCTATACCGTATGTGAAAATTTAAGTATCACAGCTGGTCTTCCCATGCCGAAACTCTATATTATTGATGACCCAGCCCCAAACGCTTTCGCAACCGGTCGAGATAAAGAGCATGCGGTTGTATGTGTTACTCGGGGACTGGCAGACATGATGGACCGTACAGAGCTTGAAGGAGTAATAAGTCACGAACTTTCGCACATAGGGAATAGAGACATTCTTCTCTCGACGGTTGTGGTTGTTTTAGTCGGCTTTTTATCTGTTTTATCCGATCTTTTTATTCGTTCTAGAATGTGGGGCGGTAATAACAGAGAAGAAAAAGACAATGGCTATCTTGTAATTTTAGGCTTCGTTCTAGCATTGCTCGCACCGATAGCTGGCACATTAATACAACTTGCAATCTCCCGGCAACGAGAATTCCTGGCTGATGCATCTGGCTCTCTGCTTACACGAAATCCGGAAGGCTTGGCTCGAGCTCTGCAAAAACTTGGATCATATTCAAGACCTCTAGCCTCAGCCTCAAACGCAACAGCTCATCTATTTATCACCAACCCATTCGGCGCGAGAGCAACGAAAGGTTTACACAAACTCTTCATGACTCACCCGCCGATTGAGGACCGCATCAAAGCGCTGCGGGATCTAAGAATGTAAAGACTACATTGACTAGCTCAATTTTTCGAGCTAGTTTCATAGTATGATAACAGATAGAGCGTATGTCGAGGAAAATAAACAAAGCATCTTAAACGCAATTTTAAATGGCTCTATATTGATATACCCAACCGACACTATCTATGGTATCGGTTGTAATGCACTAAACAGCGCCTCTGTTTTAAAAATTAGACAAATAAAGCAACGCGGGATTAAACCCTTCTCGGTCATCGCGCCAAATCATGAATGGATATTACATAGGTGCATCACTAACAACCAAACAATCAATTATATTCAAAAACTCCCTGGGCCTTATACACTAATTATTAATTTAATTAACGGCCACGACATTCCAGACGAGGTTAACCCTATAGGAAACGGAACAATCGGAGTAAGGATTCCATACCACTGGTTCGCAGAAGTTATCAAGGAGGCTGGCGTCCCATTTATTACGACATCAGTGAACATTAGTGGAATGCCCTATATGACAAGCCTGGAGACACTGGACGAAACGATCAAAAATAATGTAGACTTTATTATCTATGAGGGAGAAATTAACGGAAGGGAGAGTACTAAGATAGATCTTACTCAGTAAGTAAGAAGTTTTGAGAGTATAAAACTAAGGGCGATTAGCTCAGTTGGTTAGAGCGTTACATTGACATTGTAAAGGTCACAGGTTCGAGTCCTGTATCGCCCACCATAAAAATAAATAAGAAAGCGACCATGAACACAATATCATTTAGAATATTAAGATTAGGTACGGCCATCACATTCATCCTAATCGGATTAATGATCCTCCAGAATCCTGAGACTTGGGATGGATTCGTCCAGGCATGGGTTTTGAAACTTCTACCCATTCCACTTTCAGAGATAATGCTGAGTACAGGACTTTTGGACATCGCCATCGGCCTCTTCCTCATGTTTAATAGATACACATGGATCGCAGCAACGATTGGTAGTTTTCATATAATCATGGTCCTTATTGCAAATGGCCTTACTGACTTCACTGTTCGTGACATCGCAATATTGGCCGGAACCATTGCCATTGCCCTTGAGGCCTGGGTAAACAATTGGCGCTAAAATAAAAAGGCCTCATGTCTCCACAAGGCCCGCAAACTTCTTTCAGTTTGTATACAGGGTTGCGTAATCTATCAAAATCTCTTCACGAGGATGAATGTCTCGCAGGGCATAGTATCTAAAATTCTTGTGGCCCACGTTCGGTGTCTTTGAGTGATTCAGATACCACCCAACAGACATCCTATTGAAATCTGCCGATCCGTGATATCCTAGTTTCCTTTCTTTAATACCATATCTCTCGAGAAACTTTCTTTCCCGATATGACGTCTGTGCTGTGTGTCTGAACTTATAATCGTTTTCGGCGAAGAGAGGAAGGTAGGTTCCTTTGAGAATGAAGTGGTGCGTAAAAACACCAACCCCATGAACCGGCGACGGCTCGAGACGAAAGATAGCCTTAGATCTTTTTCTCGTCACTATTGGGATCACTTTCTTCTTCCATTATACTAACTACGGGAATCTCTCGAACCACCAATACTATCGGTACACCCTCGACTTCACCTCTCAAAAGATTTCTAAATGCTTCCGCCGTTGCTCTATCCTCAACAAGGATAGTTATAATTGATCTCCCATTTTCCAGAGTTTCAAGTCTCGTCTTGCCATACCCCTTCATCAGAAGATCCAGACGATACTTTTGCTGAACTTCCGTAGCCTCTTGAATCGTCTTCGGCCCGGGCGGTCGTGTAGCAGTTACCATTATGATCAACCCCACAACAAAAGATACCAATGTGATACAGAACGCTAGTGCACACCATTTGCCATAAATCATTTGTTCTGGGTGGGAAATTTCATCAAGAACAGTAGTTACTACCATGCTGAGTGACATCACCGACGACAACACGAGGCTACCCGCCCCCCAGAACATAAGGTTCTTGCCCATTCAAATTCCTCCTCTGTTATCAAGAAAGTTATTGTTAATTTACAACGTCCAAATGCTTCGCCAATCTATCATGTTTTTCTAAAATAGTCAAATTTTTTATCCTGGCCTTGAAACAAGGAAATTTTTTAGGTATTGTAGTGAAATAAATATATGCGGATTCTAAGTATAGAAACAAGCTGTGACGAGACGGCTATAAGTATTTTAGAGGCTACGGGAACACAAAAATCGCCGGCCTTTACTATATTATCTAGTGTCGTTCACACACAAGCACCACTGCATGCCGAGTGGCAAGGTGTAGTTCCAAATCTGGCAAAGAGAGAGCACTCACGAAATCTTGTGCCCATACTAATCCAAGCTCTCAGGGAGGCAGGCCTATTTAAAATTCGCGAGGAAAAAAATGAAAACAATAAATTACGAACTAAAATTTCTAAAATGCTCGAACGCGAGAACGAGCTTGGTCCCCTATTTTTGGAATCTATTTTAAACATTGCGGCACCAAATATTGATACTATTGCAGTTACATACGGGCCAGGACTTGAACCTGCTCTTTGGACTGGTATCAACTTTGCCAAGGCGCTTGGACTCCTCTGGAACAAACCAATTATTCCAATCAATCACATGGAAGGGCATATTCTATCTGTACTTGTACCGGAAGGTAAGATCGGTGTTAAAACAAAAACTAAACTTGCGTTACCTGCCATTGCACTACTGATAAGTGGCGGTCACACGGAACTTGTTCTTATTAAGGACTGGCTTAAATACAAAGTGATCGGCCATACTCGCGATGACGCCGTCGGTGAGGCGTTCGATAAAGTGGCGCGAATTTTAGGAATGCCATACCCAGGCGGACCGCACATTTCTAAGCTGGCTGCAGAATTTTCCGGCACAAAAAAGATTACCTTTCCACGTCCAATGATACACTCAGAAGACCTAGACTTTTCATTCTCTGGACTTAAGACCTCAGTTTTATATTTTGTAAAAAAGTTATCGGAACTAACAGACAACTTAAAGAAAGAGATTGCGCATGAATTTGAAGAGTCGGTAGTGGACGTACTGATTAGTAAAACAAAAAAAGCACTTGACTTAAATCCTGACGTCAAAACTTTAATAATTGGCGGCGGTGTCATCGCTAACAAAAAGATCCGAGCCGCAATGCATGAGATCATAGCGACTAATTTCCGAAAAACCAAACTCCTCGTCCCCCACTCCGAACTAGCCACCGACAACGCCACCATGATCGCCATCGCCGGGTACTTCAGATTTCTTGATCAAAAATCGAAAAATAAAAAACCCTCTAAAAACTTCAAAGCAAGCGGTAACTTGGTATTGAAGTAGCTCATAGTGTATCAAAAAGGGATCCTCTCGGATCCCGCTACTACTAAGGCAAGCTCAAAATGTAATCACGCGGCCCAGCACCTGACATTGCATATTTGTCCAATTTCGACTTCAACTTCTGCCACCCATCTTTAGTGCAAACTCTGAAATTTTTGGGGTATGGGCAGAAATCCAATCCGGACCAACCGGTGTAGGAGTTCATTGCCTCATTAAGATTTTTGGCCTTAAATGGAGGAACGGTAATCCTAGTATCTTTTCCGCCCATCATAAACTCGAACACATAGAAGTCAGAAGGAACAGTAACGAGATCTCTGTTTTTGTTACTTTGTCGAAGAACTTCTGAGGCAACCAAGTGATCGACGATTTGATGGCAGAGTTCATTGGTAAGATCAAGGCCGGTGACAGTGGGTGGAGAAGTATCTGTCCCGCTTTTTTCCTCACTGAAGTTTACGGCACCGAGGTTTTCATTGATAACCTCGAAGAACAGTCTCTTATCAGGCATGCACCAAATCTCAGACATGATATCGTAATAATGACCCATACCAGACATAAACATAAGAGTCTCTTCCGACTGAGTCACGCACCGTCGAAAACGATCAAAATTTTCAACCAGGAACTTACCCAAGAGCCTTTGGTTAATCTCCAGCTCCTTACCTTTAGCATACTTTTTCATGTCTGCATCCAAAGAAGCCCTTGCTATCTTTCGGAAATCCGCCAAGTTAACTGAAATCATTCCAACCATCCTTTCTCTTCGTATAACGACGATATGTTAATGTATCTATTTGGATATTATCAGGGATTTTGAAAATGTCAAGCTTAAAACGCATTCTTTACGAAGTGGTTGACAGGTTATAAACCTGTAGTGTATTCTTGCGTCTAGATAGACCAAACCGGTCTAATAGCACTCCAAAGGAGGAGAAAAATATGGTAAATGTAGTTACGGCAGTTTTGGCTCTTGTTGGTATGATTCTCACGGGCACTGTCCTTGTAAAAGCCCATTCTGAAGACAAGAATAGTGGCTTCGTTCACAACCACTCAGAAGTCACTCTCGATAGGTGTATCGCACTCACCATCTACGGACTTCTAACTGTCCTTTTCCATATGTTTGCCTGAGTCATTTCCAGAATCAATCGATATTAGTAAACGTGTGCGCCCAGAAAAAATCTGGGCTTTTACTATTTAAAGGGTTGAGATATAAAATTAGTTTTGCTAAACTCAACATCATGAACGACAAACTATTAAAGCCATACAATCCGAACGAAACGGAAGCTAGAATTTATAAAAGGTGGGAAGACAGCGGATATTTTAATCCGGACGTTTGTATTGCCAAAGGTATTACAAAGCCGGATGCTCCGCACTTCTCAATTGTTCTCCCCCCCCCCAATGTGACGGGACGACTTCACCTCGGTCATGCCCTTGAGCATAGTCTCCAGGATGCGGTCGTACGCTTTGAAAGAATGCGTGGAAAGAGAACTGTTTGGATTCCCGGTACCGATCACGCCGCAATTGCCACTCAATCAAGATTTGAAAAGGAACTTCAAAAGGAATCTGGCAAATCTCGCCATGATTTCCCTCGCGAAGAATTTTTCAAAATGATTAATGAGTTCGGATTAAAGAATCAGAAAGATATGTTAATCCAAATGCGCTTACTTGGATCATCACTTGATTGGTCTCGCGAAGCCTTCACCCTAGACTACAAACGAAGTATGGCTGTTAAGACAGCATTCAAAAAAATGTACGACGAGGGGCTAATTTACCGGGGCAATAGAGTCATTAATTGGGACCCAAAGGGTCAAACAACTATTGCTGACGACGAAATAATTTATGAAGAACGTGAAGCGAAATTTTATACTTTCAAGTATTCTAAGGACTTTCCCATTCCTATTTCAACAACTAGAGCAGAAACAAAAGTCGGTGATACGGCCGTAGCTGTAAATCCAAAAGATGCTCGATATAAAGAATATGTGGGCAAAACATATTTGATAAAAGATTTTTGTGGCGTACCACTAACCATTAAGGTTATTGCCGATGAATCAGTTGAGGCAGATTTTGGAACTGGTGCTCTCGGTGTGACGCCGGCTCATAGTCAAATAGATGCAGACATAGCTGCGCGCCACAACCTACCAACCGTTCAAGTGATCAACGAATACGCCAAGATGATGATCGGTGACGAAAGAATCCTAGGAAAGAAGACAACAGAAGCACGAGAAGTAATTGTCTCGTGGCTTCGAAATCAAGGCCTACTCGAAAAAGAAGAAACTATTAAACAAAATATTTCAACAGCTGAAAGAACTGGTGGTATCATAGAGCCACTTCCTAAACTACAATGGTTCATTGATGTTAATAAGGCTATTCCATCCAAGGGCGGCAAAACTCTAAAGGAATTAATGCGTGAGCCAGTCGCTTCTAAAAAAATTAACATTCTTCCTGATCATTTTGAAAAAATATACTTCAACTGGATAGACAACCTCCGAGACTGGTGCATCTCCCGCCAAATTATATACGGACACAGAATTCCCGTCTGGTATCACGAGCTAAAATGTATACCAAAGCAAGGCCACGAACAAGACATTGTTAAGTGCGAACAAATATTGATCTCTGCCGACAAACCTAAGTGTGAATTTTGTGATGCACAATACATTCAAGATTCTGACACGCTCGACACGTGGTTCTCATCAGGTCTTTGGACATTTAGCACTTTGGGCTGGCCTGGGCAAACAACGGACCTTAAAACATATCACCCCACAAGTCTGATGAATCCTGGTTATGAAATTCTTTTCTTTTGGGTTGCCAGAATGGTTATGATGAGCGAATATCTCCTCGGCGACATTCCTTTTAAAACAGTTTATCTGCATGGGATTGTACGAGACTCGAAAGGTAAAAAATTCAGCAAGTCAGCCAATAATGGCATAGAGCCCGAAGAAGTCATTAAGCAGCTCGGCACTGATGCTCTGCGTATGTCTATGATCGTCGGTATAGGTCCAGGGAACGACATAAACTTTGATCTTCAAAAGGTGAAAGCTTACTCAAAATTCGCCAACAAGCTCTGGAATATCACTCGTTTTGTGGTTTCAAATCTGGAAGACTTTGATCCAAATAAAAAATATAAATTAACGGCTGCAGATACAGCACTTTTGGAAGAACAAAAAAACCTCGCAAAAAAAATTAGCGAGGATATGGAAACATACAAATTTTATCTTGCAGCCGAGAACCTCTATCATTATATTTGGCACACTTTTGCCGATAAAATCATAGAAGAATCTAAAACAAGATTGAGTCGGTCGGCCGATAATAAAGACCGAGAATCAATACAATCGACACTTTATACAATCCTAAAAATCAACCTAAGGCTACTACATCCATTCATGCCATTCATTACTGAAGAGCTGTGGAGTATTATCCCTAGAGTTTCCACTGATAATGATCTATTATTGGTGGAGTCATGGCCCAACTAGTTAGCCCAACAATGCTCTTCTTCTCGCTCATTGGCGGAATTATTCCAGCTGTTTTGTGGCTTTGGTTTTGGCTTCGAGAAGATGACAAACATCCGGAACCTGAAGCTCTAATTGTCGTTACCTTTATCTGCGGTGTATTGAGTATTGTGCCAACCTACTTTGCAGAAGAAGCTGTAACAAAAACAGTTACTAATCCTACCCTAGTCTTAGCTGTGTGGGCTCTCATTGAAGAGGTTATGAAGTTCGCTGCGGCCTACATTGGGGGTCTTAGGACCAGATTTTACGACGAACCAATAGATGCAATTATTTATCTTGTTACTGCTGCGCTCGGATTTGCTGCGGCTGAAAACTTTCTATTTATCGTAAACTCTCAAGATGTTATTTCGTCAGTCCTAACCGGTAGTATGAGGTTTGTCGGGGCAAGTCTTCTGCACACACTGGCTTCCGCATTTATCGGTAGTCTCATGGCGCTTGCATTTAACCGAGAAAGGTTCACTAAATTAATAGCAATTATCTTTGGGATACTCACATCCACCATATTGCACACATCATTCAATGTATTTATAATTAAAAATGACGGGGGTAACATTTCAGTAGTTTTCATCGCATTATGGCTCTCGATTATATTTTTGATTCTTTTTTTTGAAAAACTACGAGTAGAGGATATCTATAATAAACCGAACATTATCAACTAATTTTTTGCTAATGAAAAAAGAAAAAAAATCTTTCTTTGAGCGCATAACAGGTATTGGGTCCTTTGAGCATGATTCTAAGGCAGTCAAACAGCCGCAAGGAGAAAATTGGACAGAGCAAGATCAAAGCGAAGCGCAACTCGCAGTGGATGTATATCAAACCCCGACAGAAATAATTGTCATCTCCATGATTGCTGGCGTAAAATCCGAAGATCTCGACATTTCAATTACTCGCGAAATGGTATCAATCAAAGCCAAACGAGAGGAGCCGGAGGCACCTGAAAAGGAAAAGTATGTATACAAAGAGTTATTCTGGGGATCATTTGGTAGAACCGTTGTCTTGCCTGATGAAGTTGACGCCGAGAACTCTGAGGCAATAGAAAAACACGGCCTTCTGATAATCCGTATGCCGAAGATAAACAAGAATCAATCCAAGTCGCTCAAAGTTAAGTCGCTTTAATCTATGAAAAAATGGCCCGACCACAATTAAGTGGCCGGGCCAGCTGTCTTTGATCTAGATAAGGTCCGTTTCTAATATTCTGCTATCAACTTATTGTTGATCTTTATTCGGTAGTCCGTATGACCGTCACAGCAGTCGCAGCCCGTCTCAACAAACACCTTCTCGAACTCGATCGCAACCTTCTCTCCACCCAGAAAGACTGAGACTTTCATATCCCCCATGGAATTGATGGGAAGTTTTACGCTCCCGTTTTCAGAGGAAAGAGTAGCCTCGCCACCACTCACAGAACAATCAAGACTTGACCCCGCGAGCGCCTCTAGGATCTTTTCAGAAACCGCTGCGTCCTGTACCGAGACAAAACGTCTATGAGATTCCTCCATCTGCGCTCGTCGTTTGATCTTGTTCGTCTGCTCAAGCTGAAAGTTGGCAGTCCTGTTTGAGGCAGCCTTCTCAGGGCTCTCCATGGAAACAATGACGGGCGTCTTATCATTAGGCATCTTTTCGAAATAGAGCCTAATTAGAGCGCCCCTCTGATGGATCACGCAATCGACCTTGTTCAGATCAATCGGAATTTGTTCTCCATCAACATAGATCCTGAATCCGGGGCTATGCTTAGCGATCTCTACCCGAGCGGCCCTCTTGCGTCTTATGTTATTCGGAACAGACAAGCCACTCTTCAGAATGTAGGGAAACTCAAGAACCGCCTGAGCGAGCTGCTCTCTGGACAGTATCGTCCCTTTCATAAATCCTCCTTATTGTAAGAGCCCATGTTAATTGTATACAGTAATGACGGTGAACTATTTCCCCCATACTATATCAGATAAGGTAATCCTTGTCAAGCAAGAGTACTTGGTAACGAGTTACTAAGTTTAGACGCGAATGAGGCAGTTCACTCACTCCCCCGGCATGCAAAAATCCCCCTGTGGGGATTTATTGGTGCCGAGGGGCGGACTTGAACCGCCGACCCCATGCTCTTCAGGCACATGCTCTACCAACTGAGCTACCTCGGCATTTATCTATTTATTTACTAACTCTATTTGTTTTTTATGATTGAGTCAAGCTTCTGAATAAGCTC
>JACQCV010000034.1 GCA_016201465.1 Candidatus Vogelbacteria bacterium
AATCTTCGGGCGAACTTTCTCCGAAGCTCTGGTTTGTTGGTGATGGAGGTCACGTTGAAGATCAATATATTGGAGTAATAGCCGAATCAAAAAGACTGGTTATTTCATTTAAGTTAAAGGATAACAAACAATGGGAAGAAATTACTAAGGAGTTGTTAAATCACACAGATGCTGTAATTGGGAGGATGGTTTTGGGTAGCGCAGATTTTGGTAATCTTTCCATTTGTCCATCTGTCAAAATTGAAATATATCCAGGTGTCTTCGTGGATATTTCAATTCCAGATCTGAATGATATTAGGAGTTTTTACGGTAAGGTAAGAATATTAATTTCGAAGTGGCCGGATGGTGTCGGCGCGGACATGGCTTTAGACGTTAAGAATGTTATTGAACAAGTGGAGGAATTTTGTGCGACCAAATTAAAGATCGATCGATCTATATTTACCGAGCCGGGTGTGGAAGCTGTAAAAGAATCCAAGATTGAACAGTATGCATGGTCTCACAAGAAAAAAGTAGAAGATTTAAATGATAAAGAACTTGAGGTGGCTTCGAATATGGTAAGAGAAGAGGTTGCGCCGGGTGGTTACGAGACCTGGATAGAAAAAGGGAGAGCGGCTGAAATGGAAAAACAGACCCCATTTTTTATCTATCATGATTTTTTTAAGGTGCAAAGTCCCGAACAAATTGCGGAGCGTTTAATTGGGATTTTCGCCGCCGGTGGATTAATATCGAGTCACGAACGTTATGAGCGCGGATCGAAAGTTGACGGTTTCAGTTCAATGGAAGACCTTAGGAGGGGTGGTGGTGATGGGGTCTTTCTTCGCATGATGGCATCTCCTGCGTATCGTATGGGGAGCGCTAATTTTTCTTGGCTTGGTAATCCCAGAATAATATTTGATACGATGGAATTTCAGCTGACAAGATCCGTTATATAATTGTTTCTCCCGAACAGCGGCCAGCGATAATTACGAAGATGAAGGAAGCAAAAATCTTGGAGATAAATGGTCGACTGATCGAAGACGTTGTTATAGATGATTGTCTGCCCGTAGATGTCATGCGAAAGATATATCCGAAATTCGATGATGATTTAAGAAAGAGAATTGAAAAGGATACCTTGGAACGACGCAAAGAACGTTGTCGGTTATTTAAAGTTGGTGATCCAGTTTATATTATTGAATGGGGGAGGGGCGTGCCATCAAGTAGGGCTGTAATTGAATCGATAGATGAGGAGTTTAAATTCACCATAAAGAAGAGTGATGGATCTATTGTGGACAAAATTTCTCCGTTCGATATCGGCCTTGTGAATAAGGGGTCCCTAAAAAGTGGTGATCCAGTTTATTATTCAAAAAGAGTTGAGTTTTCTTCTGGTCGTGAATCGACATACGAGGTAAAGACTGGTCAGATGCATGTTATATCAATGGATGGATCTGAAGTAACCACTTGGTTCAATACCCCATATAATATAAAGAAATATCCTCTAGGTGATATTTTATAGATTCCTTCCTGGTTTTTAAATATCTATCTTAAGGAGTTACTGTTTAAGTTCTGAAATATTATGTGACATATAGATATTATAACACAGTGAAAAAATAGAAAATTTTATAGTTTCTGTTATTATTTGAGTTATGGAAAAATTATCTACGAATCAAGTAAGGGAGAAGGTAAATCCAGAACGAGTATTGTCTATATATAGAGATGCTAGATCGAATCTCGAGGTTTCTGGTTGGGAGTCACCAAAAACACCAGAAAGGTACTTTAAAATATCATTTCTTGCGGATGGTACAGAGGTTGAGAATCAGGAAATATCTATAATAGACGAAGGTAGTAAGATCGTGGCTACTTTTAAGCTTGTTCGAGATAGTTGGCAGAAGGCTCTCGATCGAATTCAAAAAGATAAACATGTTAAGAACGGCGAGATAACTTATAGTAATAAAGATTTTAGTTTTAATATGTGTCATGCCGCATCTCTTGATAGTACTCCAGGGCTGAAGGTCTACGTAGCTAAACCTTCAAAAAATGAAGAAGAAAAAAAGTTGACCTCTCAGGGGCTCATACGGTTTGAGTTCGATAAACCTACGAACCCTACGGAGAATGAAGAGACATATCTCCAGGCGTTTTTGGTAGAGGTTGAACAAAAGGCAAGAAGTCATCTAGGTATCACAGGTTCCCTCTTGTCTATACCACCAATCGAGGCAGAAAATAGGTATAAGATTGCTCGGTATAAATGGTCTCATGATATTACGAGGGATTTGACAGAAGAAGAAAAACAAGAGACATTGTATTCGCTTAAAAGGGCTGAGGTAGCTCCAGGATATTTTACCTTTGTCGAAAAGGGTAGGGCTGATAAGATTAGGGAGATCGCTCCTTATTTTTTATATCACACGATGAGTGATTACAAAAATCTCCCCACTCTTTTAAGGTCCGGTGCCCTTGTTTCCACCCACGAACGATATAAGGTGGGTATGGGTATTGATGGCTGGTCCTCGAAGGAGGATTTAGAGAAAGGGGGAGGGGATTTTGTGTTCTTGAGAATGTATGCAAATAATCCAGAATTCTTAATGGATAGTGAGAAAAGTGCCGAAGTCGAAGAGCTCAGTTCACACCATCCACAGAGAGATTTGCAACCGAATATAATTTTTGACAATGCCTTACTTGATAGAACGGACCACTTTTGTTATCCGAGCGATAGATATGGTTCAACCGATCCTGAGAAATTTGAAAGCAGAATTACTTCAGAAGAGTTGGCCAGAAGACAGTTTATATCTGCAAATTTACCGGGCAATGAGATTGCTTTTCGTAACGGTATTTCCAATGGTGCCATAAGGTATGTTACGGTAAGAGATGAAGAGACGAAGCAAGAAGTCATCAAGTTACTTTTAGATGAAGATATAAAGGAGATTAATGGTAGGCCAGTTGAAGATGTTATAATTGTTACTTTGGGAAAGTATCAGACCCTTCGGATTTTAGAACCAGATATGGATCTTCCGGGTCTATTGGCAAAACAGGAGTTAAAGAAACTACAGAATCGTTATTCTATGTTTGATGTTGGTACTAAGGTGGAAGCTCGGTATGACAATTTAGGAAAAGACAGAATTTGGGCTGATGCTAAGGTGATTAGAATGAATGGTGATTTAACTGTAGATATTGTTTTTGATTCAGATGGTAAGGAAATGAGGGCGGGTGTTGATGATATTATGCTGAAAGAACCAGAGCCTAAATTTAAAAAAGGGGACCGCCTTCTGATAAATCCTAAAGCATTAAATGCAACGAACGTTGTTGGTTCCAAAAGGCAATTTCATATAATAAACGAACCAAGTTTTTCAACCTGTCATGATGGATTTGATCGTCTTACATATTGTGTATTTGCCAACGATGGTCACAATTTTTATTCTGTCGATGAAGATCAAATTAGTTTAGCGTCGGAGTAGTTTTTATTGACCTTTTTACTACCATCCTCTCATGAACCTCAAATCTCCAGAACAACAAGATAGAAGACAAGCTGCCTTAGAGCGCTTCAGTGATGTGTGGAGGAAAACTAGGGAAGAATCCAAAATTCTCAAACAGCAAATTGAGGAGTTATTACCCAGGATAACCCTCTTGGCAGATGGAGACTCTATTAAAAATCAACAGATAGATGTGATAAACGAAGGAGACAGAGTGGTTGTAACTTTTAAATTAGTCAAAGAAAAGTGGGAGGAATTAGCTAAAAGGTTTAGAGATGACCCGAGTGTTGAGAAGAAGCCAATTATTTATAGCGGCGCCAAAAGGGACTATAAAATGTGTGATGGTCTCAGGTTGTCTATTGGGAACTTTGATATACATGTTGCTGATGATAATGACAATATTGTCCGCTCGTCACACGGTTTAGTTCGTATCGAGATTGGAAGTAGACGGAAGAGTATTGAGAAAGATGATCCTGAACATGATGATTATAGTTTTGGACTGGCCGGTGACATGGTGAAGATGCCCTCTGTATTAGCAAATGACGTATCAATGAATGAATATTCGTGGCAGAGCAAGATGTACGTTTTCTATTATCAACATGGAATTAAGGTTATAAAGTGTGAGGAGTCGTGGCCGCCGGCTTCCTTTCAGACAGACAAATATAGTCAGGACATACTTGGGGGTATGACCACTACTCGTTATGGAATGATAACTTTACCCCAAGATATGCAAAAGCGTCCGATCGTTTGGATTAGGTCGAGGCTGTCCGGAGATACTTTTTGCTTATTTTTAGATGATCCACAGACACAGGAGGATTTGGGTATGAAAGAAGAGGGTGTTTCGGTGTCGCAGGAGACGATAACCGCTCCAGATGGTGATCAGATTGTGGTCGAGAAAGGTATCAATTATTTTTTGGCAGATTTATCTGCCCTATACCTAGCTAGCGAGAAGGGCAGTCTTGGATACAAGGTTGCAGGCTATAATCGTGAGTCATCTGGTAGGCTGCATATTGTTCTTGTTGGCAAGGATATAAAAGTATTGAGTTACAGGCAGTTTCTTCAATTCTCGGCAGTGTTACATGAAGAGGACTCTAAAATAAAAAAAATAAGTGAGGAACAGCTTGCCCTGGAGCTTGAGGAGGTTATGGAAAAAATATTTGATATTAAAGATGCTCTTTTGTCACCAGATGCGAATGCTGAAAGGATGTATAAAATTAAGAGATATTGTTGGGCTCATAACTTCCCTGAAGACAGAAAGTTGACCGTAGCTGAAGAGAAGTCTATTGCGTTATTACTTGAGCGGAAGGAGGTAGCTCCAGGATATTTCACTTTCGTGGAACATGGTAGGGCTAAAAAGATGGAGGGGGCAGCGCCATTTTTTCTTTACCATGGGTGTGACAGTATTAAGAATATTCCCAAAATGATTGACTCTAATTCTCTAATTTGTTCTCATGAAAGATTTCGAAGAGGGTTAAAATTAGATGGAATGTCGTCGGATGATGACTTGAGGGGCGGTGGCGGAGATGGGGTTTTCCTTAGGATGTGGGCCGACAAAGTTAGAGTTCAGTACGACACTAATTATTATGGAACTTTTCTAGTTTTTGATAATTTTATTTTGGATAGAACCGATTACTATTGCTATCGAACCGATGAATACGGTAAGACTGACCCGGCTGTTTTCAAGTCTCGTCTAACGGCTGAGGAACTTTTGAATCACCAGATCGAATTTGGTTTTAGAGATAGCAATGAGGTTGTATTTAGGCACGGAATTTCATTTGAGGATGTTAAATTTATTGTCGTTAAAGACAAAGATCGCAGAGAAGCTGTTTTGGGTGAGTTGTATGCTGCAGGTATAACAGAGGTTAACGGCAAGTTGGTTGGGGATTTTGTTATAATCAAAAGTGAATATTCCAGTGTGGCGGAAGTGTTAAGCCTTAATTTTGACGAAAAACAATCTAAGGCTAAAGACAGGGTTAAGATTTTACAAAATGAGTCTAAGAAATTAAGGATAGGCCCGGGTCAATATGTGGTTGTTACACAGCCAGGTGATGTGCTTCCGTCTGGTGAGGTTGGGATTTCCATGAGACAAGTCAAGATAGGGGCGGTTAACAAAGATTCCACTCTGACGCTTGAGGGGCCAGATTCCGAAATAGTTAAGCTAGAGGACGTGGTTTTAAGTTTCCCATTAATTAATGCTGGTGATACCGTGCGGTCGACTGATAGATCTGATGATTCTGGGAGGGTTGCTGTAGTTTTGGGTATTTATCGAAATTCGAGGGGCGCACTAATAGCATACACAAAAGGAGACGGAGATCTTGGAGAAGATTCAGAAGAAGAGGTGATTAACTTGGAGTTGGCCTCTCCAGGATCAGTGACTTTACCAACTAAACCAAGTTGGGATGATTACCATCCACATCAGAGTGATTATTTTGACGACTCTGATTTGTACGATCCTGTGGATGACTATCATATGGAGTATCCTGATTTGGATGATGATTTTCCTGATATCGAACCTCTTGAATCTGAACCAAATTTTGAAAACGTTGTCGCCCCGAAGTTTAAGCCCGGTAATACTGTTATCAATCTGGCGTATGGTAAGTACCCTTTTATTGCGAAAGGTGAGAAGGGGTTGGTTGTGAACTATCACAAAATGTTAAAGCCCGAAGACGACCTGGTTGATGTTAAGGTCGAAGGAACTTTATATAAAGTTCTGGCCAAAGATTTTGATATTTCTACTCCGGACAAGGTGGAGGTTGAAAATTTTACAGCGTCTTCAACTATACCTAAAAGCCTAGGTGCCTCTATTCTCAAAGAGCTAGGGCCGGAAGAAGATTGAGGTAGAATATCGCTGACTTTTTTGCTATCATCCTCTCATGAACCTCAAATCTCCAGAACAACAAGATAGAAGACAAGCTGCCTTAGAGCGCTTCGGTGACGTCTGGCGAAAAACAAGAGAAGAATCTAAAACTCTTAAACAACAAATAGCAGAGTTATTACCTAGGATAACTCTCTTAGCAGACGGAGACTCAATCAAAAATCAACAGATAGACGTAATAAACGAGGGAGATAGAATAGTTGTAACATTCAAATTGGTTAAGGAAAAGTGGGAGGAGTTAACTGAAAAGTTTAGGAGTGATCCGGATGTTGAGAAGGAGCCGATTGTCTATGAGGGACAAAATAGAAGCTATAAGCTGTGCGATGGTCTTAAGTTAACCATTGGGAGCTTCGATATATTTGTGGCAGAATCTGTTGAAAAT
Source organism: Candidatus Vogelbacteria bacterium (assembly GCA_016201465.1). Lineage (GTDB taxonomy): Bacteria > Patescibacteriota > Minisyncoccia > Phycocordibacterales > UBA12445 > JACQCV01. The sequence goes on from JACQCV010000034.1 coordinate 6,698, forward strand.
GAAATTCGTTCCTCATATGGTCTTGTTAGGATAGAGATGGGGGAAAGGCATAATATGGTTGCTATTGATGATCCAGAGCAGGATGATTATAGCTTCGGGACTGTGGCGAACATGGTCAATGCACCAAAGGTTTCTAAAAAATGGGACTCGCCAGTTTCGGTTGATAAGTGGTTGTATGATATTGATTTTAGTTGTTACAGCAGAGGTATTTATTCTGATAATAGTATTTTAGACTGGCCTCCGGTCGTGTTTGTCACCAACAAAAACCCTGGTGAGATATTGACGAATTATTGGATGGATATCAATGGGGCCTGGGATTTAAGAGATAAAAATTTTTCAAACAAGATTGTCGTGGGGGTTCGCTCAAAGCAAGATGGTAGAGTATATTTCCTTTTTCTCTCTGATCCCAAAGTTCAGGAGTTTCTTGGAATGAAAGATCTAGATATATCCAAAACAGTTCGAGCAATTCCCGACGGCAAGGGTGATGACTTGGAAGTAGAGACCGGTGTGAACTATTTTCTAGCGGATTTGAATGCAACGTATATAGATGCTGAAGATTTTAAATATAAAATAGCGGGGTACATTTGGAATGAATCTAATAGTCCTTCGATTGTTTTATGGGGAAAGGATTTAAAGATCTTGTCGTTTAAACAGTTTTTGCAATTTAGGCTAGTACCTCTTGAGGTTGAATCAAAATCTAAGATGTTGGGCGAGGCTGAAATCGCCTTAGAACTCGAAAATGTAATGCAGAAAATCCTGGGTGTGAAAGACGCACTTCTTACTCCTGATGAAAAGGCTGAACGATTGTATAAGATCAAGAGATATCGATGGGCTCACAAATTTCCCGACGAGAGGGTCCTAACACCCGAAGAAGATAAATATGCAATTTCTTCTCTAGAACGCAAAGAGGTAGCTCCGGGGTATTTCACCTTCGTGGAGCACGGCAGGGCTAAGAAGATGGAGGAGGCTGCACCATTCTTTTTGTATCACCACATTAGTGAAGAGAGGTGTGTTAATCTTCCTGAAGTTATTAAGTCTAACTCACTTGTGTCGACTCATGAAAGATTTCGCAGAGGGCTCAAAGTACATGGTATGTCGTCTGAAACGGATATGGGAAGAGGGGGTGGAGATGGTTTCTTCCTGCGAATGTGGGCCGATCAGGAAGGTAATGGAAGTTTTGTGATAGATTCGGGGGCTACGCTGATATTTGATAATTCTATTTTGGATAGAACAGATTATTATTGTTATAAGTCAGATAGATATGGCAGAACAGACCCAGAAACTTTTAAGAATAGAATGACTCCCGAAGATTTGCTTGCGCTTCAAACAGAGTTTGGTCGTCGTAATGGTAATGAACTTATTTTTCGACACGGCATCTCTTTCGCAGATGTTAAACTCATTGTCACAGGAAATGAAACAGCCAGAAGTAATATTTTGAATAATTTAAGTAAGGCCGGAATATCGAATATAAATGGCCGATTGCCAGAAGATTTTGTGGTTGTTAAGAATGAGGTTATTGAGATAGCAGAGATGTTAGTTCCAGATATATATGAAAAACAAGAAACTGGTTTGGAGAAAGTTAAACGTCTCCAGAGTTTACACAAGAAAATGTTGCTCAGCCCAGGTCAGACTGTTGTGATTTTAGATAAGACTGGTGGTCGAACCTCTGATGGCGTCCGTGTAAGGATGAGAAGCGAAAAGATTAAAACAGTTAATGAGAACTTGACCGTGACTCTGGAAGGACCAGATCAGGAAAGTGTTAGCCTAAACGATGTCCTACTTAATCAAATGGTTGTTAGTATTGGGGATACTGTAAGGCCGCCAGGCTCTGATAATAACTATACTGTTATGAAGGTTTCAATTAATGGGGCTGGAAACTTGGTTGCGGATTGTGCAAGGTCTTTTGATCTGGGGTTTGTAATATATCCAGAGGTCGAAAATTTAGTATTGATTTCTACCGCCAAAACCCCGTCAGCGGCTAAAGAAAAACCAAAGGTTGTAGAAAAAGTAAAGCCGGCCAAGATCGATACGTGGGACGACCTATTAGAGAAAATAGTTGACCTTCCTGTGATTTCGGGCGGGAAAGAATTAAGTATTTCCAAGTTTAGTGAGGGAGATCCAGTTGTTTTCACATATAAAACATCAGTTATATCAACCAACGCATTTGAATCGGGGATAGTTATAAGTCAGGGTACAACTGGTAAGTTTTTAATGAAAGGATCTCAAGATATGAAGATAAAGATTACAAGTGGTCCATATGTTGACAAAGAGGTCTGGGTGTACCCAGAGTCACAGAAGTATTTAGCCGCAGATGAATCCAAACATACATTTGCCTCCGTTAAACCAGAGGTTGTAAAAGTCAAACCAGAAAGTGTGCCCAAACCTAAGGTTGAGCAAGCTAAGGCTCCGAAATTTAAACCAGGCAATACTGTTATTAATCTCGTGTCGGGGAAATATCTGACCATTGCGAAAGGTGAGAAGGGGTTGGTTGTGAACTATCACAAAATGTTAAAGCCCGAAGACGACCTGGTTGATGTTAAGGTCGAAGGAACTTTATATAAAGTTCTGGCCAAAGATTTTGATATTTCCACGCCAGATAAGATAGAAATCAAGAAATCACTTCCATCACCAGCTAAGCTTAAGAGTCTAGGTACTTCTGTTTTAGAGGAGTTGGGGCCTGAAGAAGATTAAAAATATATGGAAGATATTTTAAAAACAAAAAGTGGTGAGACTGTGCGGAATGTGGATCCGCGTCGCATAGATAATTTCCGCCGGTTGGTTGGAGGTGTCAACGTGGACAGGATAGAATTGGGTGAAAAATCCATGGAACTTTTTCCTAAAGTCGGTTTTGTGGGTGATGGAAGCCATGTTGAGGACCAGCATATCGGAGTAATTAAAGAGATTAACGAGTTGATTATTTCCTTTAAATTAAGGGAAGATATGTGGAGGTCGGTAGCACGTGCAACCTTAAATCGTAAGGGAAATATTGTTGGGAAGATGGGTTTTAGTAATGGTGAAAACATTGTTCAGCTTTGTCCATCGGTTCAATTTGAAATTGCGTCTGGGGTGCATGCTGAGGTTTCATTACCCAAAGATAATGATATCAGGAGCTTCTTCGGGAAAGTTCGGGTAATTATCAAGGTCTGGCCGAGTGATACTGGTGTTAATGTTGATAAAGTAGTTAAGGATTTAATAGAAAAGATAGAAGAGTTTTGTTTATCTAAACTTAAGATCGATCAGTCTATATTTATAGAACCCAATGAGGACGCTATAAGATATTCAAAGATTGAACAGTATGCATGGTCTCACAAGAAGAGCCCTAAAGATTTAAGCGAGAAGGAAAATGAAGAGGCCTTAGGCTTGGTTCGAGAAGAAGTTGCACCTGGTGGTTATGAAACATGGATAGAAAAAGGTAGATCTGCTGAAATGGAGAAGCAGGCGCCCTTTTTTCTTTATCACGATCTATTTAATACACAGGATAAGATAGACAACATTGTTGGACGTTTACAAGGAATTATCAAAAGTGGCGGACTGATCTCAACTCATGAGAGATATGAAAGGGGTTCGCGCGTGGAAGGATTTAGTTCGAGTAGTGATCTTAGGGTGGGTGGAGGGGACGGAGTTTTCCTTCGAATGATGGCCGCTCCGTTATCACTTATAAATACCACAAACTTTTATTGGTCTGAAAAAACTAGGATAGTTTTTGATAACTCTATTCTAGATAGGAGTGATAATTATTGTTTTCATTGTGATCGTTATGGGTCAAAAGAGCCTGGAGAATTCGAATTAAGGATTACGTCAGAGGAGCTTCTTGATAGACAGGTCCGTCAGGGTCATCTAGCATCAAATGAACTTGTCTTCAATAGAGGCATTTCCGCTGACAAGATTCGTTACATTATTGCTCCGAGCGGTAAACGGGAGCTGATTATCAATGAATTAAAAAAAGTAAATATATTAGTGATTGGTAGTAGGCCGATAGAAGAGGTCGTCATAGATCAGTGTGGGGCGTGGAGGGTTATGAGGAAGATCTATCCGAATTTGGATACTCCTGATAAAATATAGTAAATAAGTTAATATTAGCAATATGAAAAATAATGAAAATGAGGTCTTGAAGAATTATAAGTTTGAAAAGAGGGTTTATTATGTGGCGAGCAAGGAGGACGATACTGTTGTGTTGGCGATAGATCCGAAGATTCGGGATGGATACTTGTATTGGTTCGATACTGTTAGAGAGAGAATAAAGCCAATTGATGAAGTGATGGCTGCCGAGGACAGAGAATTTACTTTTCGTTCAGACGGTAGTGTCACTTATACTTTTTTGCCACTAACTATTGAGCTTTACGAAAAGTTTGTGAAGTCGCATCTCGTGGCGCCGGAAGGCTATAGAGATGAAGAGGATTTAATTAATAAAATTATACATACTATTGATTCAGCCTGGTAATCAGATTGTATTGGAGTATAAGATTACGGAATATGACAGAGGCACTAAAGGTTATTGATGAGAAAGAAAAAAATAGAGTTAGGAGAGAGGTTGGCCGCGAAAAATTCGGCCGAGCTTTTAGGCAAATAGTTGAGAACCCGGGCAAGCCAAAGTGGGAAACCACTGGTCTCGATTTTTTTCCACGGGCGGCAGTTTTGGGAGATGGGGACTCGATTCAGAATCAACAAATAGACGTTATTAGTGATCCGTCAAGTGTTGTTGTGACTTTTAAGTTGTCTCCGCAAAAGTGGGAAAGTATAATAGCGGAGATAAAAGACGAGATGAAAGAAAGTCCTAATATGGAGATTGCTAAAATTAGATATTCTAGCGATAATCTCAGTTTCGACTTATGTGACGCATTTAAAATTAAACAGGGTGCCTTCAGTATTTTGATTGCGGATCCGGAGGGCAATAGGGGATCTTCGGCTAGGGGGCTTGTGCGGATAGAGATCGATAAGGCTGCTGTCGAAGAGGAGATTGGAGTTGGGTTGGAAAATTTAGCTGATAAGTTGGAACAGGTTATGGGGGAAGTACTTGGGGTACCGGATGCCATATTGGCCCCGGATGAGGAAGCGGAAAAGAAATATAAAATAGCCCGATATAAGTGGACACATAAGTTACCGATAGATTACGCATTGACCCCTGAAGAAGAAAAAGATGTGGTTGCAAATTTAAAAAGAAAAGAGGTCTCTCCGGATTATTTCACATTTGTTGAAGAGGGTCGCGTTGAAAAAATGAAGGACCTTGGACCATTCTTTTTATTTCATGGCCTTAAAACAGTGGATACAGTGTTCTCTGATGAGGGTGATGATCAGGACGAGATTGTACCGACAAATATAACTCTATCAAATATCGTAAAGATGGCTGAAACAGGAGCTCTAATTTCTTCACACGAAAGATATAAAAGGGGTGCCGGTATTAACGGCTGGTCAACAATTGAGGATCTTACTTGTGGTGGAGGGGATGGGGTATTCCTCAGATTATGGTCGCAATCGGAATCATGGACAGCAGGGCTGGACGAGGTTTTTGATGATGTAATGTTGGTCTTTGATAATTCGATCTTGTCTCGCACTGATTATTATTGTTATGAATATGATCAGAATGGAACCATCGCCCCCCACTCATTTAAAGGACGTGTAACTCCCGAAGAACTTTTAGCAAGGCAAAAGAAGGATGGTTTCCGAGAGTCAAACGAAGTTATATTTAATCACGGCATTTCGTTTAAGGACGTTAGGTTTATTGCGGTGGATGAAGATGAAGATAAAAGGCAGGATCTTATCGGCCTTTTTAAGGCTCGAGGAATTAATTTGGTAAATGGGGTTACTGTCGAGGATTTCATTAAAATTTTTGACAATGAGCTTAACTTAGTAACATTGGTTGAGCCTAAAATACCAGAAATGGTGGAGGAGAGAAAGCATAACAAAGAGATGGAGCGGCGAGATGACCTGAGAGGGGAATTTAGAATAGGGAGGGAGGTATATTTCCCGATACTCGATAAGGATGATGTTATTAAGGAGATCAGGCATGGAATCGTTCAGACACATAATACAGATTTTTCAGCTGATATCTCGGATGGAGAAGAAATACTGAAGGGTGTTTCAATCGATAGATTACTTCGCGAGGGTTTCCAGGTTAAGGTTGGTGATGAAGTTAGTGTGCGGGGCTACATTCCAGAGGAGAATAAGTGGAGGATCGAAGAATTTTCAATAGATAAAAATAGTGTTGTGGTGGTCTTAAAAAATCTTAAAGACGGTTATACCACAAGGCGACGCCCCCTGGAACTTTTGTCCCTATATTCTGCGTCGGAAGCGGAGAAGGCTTTGGAGAAAAAGTTTAAGGTTGGTGATATGATAATAGGAAATGACGCTAATGGCTACGGTGTTACGGGGAAGGGCGTTAAGTGTGAGGTTACTAGTGTTTCGTCTGACGGGCAGGAGGTTTTTGTCAGGATAATGGATATGCAAAGCTTGGCGGATATGGGTGTCGGTACGAACGAATGGTGGGTTTCGGTTCACGCGTTTGACAAGGCAGAGTAGTTTAGTTTTAAGCATATGGACCAGAGTTTAGGACAAATATTAAAAGATTATAAGTTTCAGAGTAAGGTGTATGTTGTCTTGAGTCAGCAGGGTGATATTGTTGTGTTGGCAATTAATCCTAAATTTCGTGATAATTACTTGGTTTGGTTCGATAGCATCAAGGAGCGTATGAGGTCGGTCGGTAAGATAATTAAAGCAGACAGCGCAGAGTTTTCTTTCATTTCAGACGACAATAATGTAATTTATACATTTTTGCCACTTACGGTCGAACTTTATGAAAAGAATATTAAGAGGCACCTGATTGCTCCAGGTGTGTATAAGGATCTGGCTGATTTGGAAAACAAGATATTGAGCACTATTAAATCA
>JACQCV010000035.1 GCA_016201465.1 Candidatus Vogelbacteria bacterium
CACTGTCGCAAGCGTCCACGGCCGTAGACGCCTTATGTGGTGCAGTCTTCATGACTGGCGAATCAGCTGTTACCTGTTCTAAGGTCGTTCCTAGGTGATAAGTCAGGCACTTCGTGTCGGATGTTAGCTGAGTACTAACCTTATGACCAGCGTAATAATAAGGCACACCTGAAAGTGGGTCTGTCGGGGGAGTTGGCATGTAATCTGGTGATATACAGTGTCCCGACGGACCATTGGCTGTTGCACACGCAGTGGAGGTGTAAGCATACGTATTGTCGGGAGCTCCACCAGGATAAACTTCGGAAAACATTGGATATCTTCCAAAAGTACTGTAGTAAAGCTCTAGGCCATTCTGTAGCTGTTTAACATCAGAAATTCTCCTTGCATCTCTGGCTTTGGCTCTGGCACTACCCAGAGATACAAGAATAACTGAAGCCAAAATACCAATTATGGCCACAACAACCAACAGTTCAATCAATGTAAAACCTTTTTTTCTATTTTTTAACATTTTCTGCAAAATTATTTTATACTAAATAAAAAATATAGATCCCTGATCTGCTATGTAGGCTCATAATACTATCTAAAACATGAATTTCAAAAGTTTTTGAATGTGGATAACTATATTCCAGTAGTGATATTATAAATTGGGCCAAGTACAGATACAAGTAATAATCCGACAGCTACTCCTAAAAACACAATCATCACAGGTTCAATTAGAGCAACAAGTGTATCAACGGCATTATCGACTTCCCTTTTATAAAAGGTCGCCATAGTTTTCAGCACAAAACCCAAATTACCTGTTTCCTCACCGATCTTTGTCATCTGCACCATGATCTGTGGAATATCCTTACTCTCGGCAAGAGCCAGTGAAAGAGGACTTCCCCCTTTCACAGAAGTCACCGCGTCTAAAAGAATTTTTTTATACACATCACTACCCACCACATCGCCAGTTATTTCGAGCGATCTAATCATCGAGACCCCACTCGTAATTAATGTATCCATGTTATCAGCAATTCGAGAAAGGTAAAATCTTTTATATAATGTTCCTATGTATGGAGTTCTAAGTTGTAATTCGCTGATAACTTTTTTCCCTTCATCAGATATAATAAATCTCCACAACACGATCGCGCCAATCAAAAGCGCGACTACAATAAATATGCCGTAATTAACAAAGAAAGCCGAAAGTCCTATGACAAATGTGGTGTACAACGGTACCTGTTGACCTGTTTCGGTTAAAATTTCCGCCAGTCTAGGTATAACGAGCACCAACATTAGTACCATAACAACCAGGAACGAAACAACTATAAAGGCTGGATATATAAGAGCACTCTTGGCTTTTGAAACAATTGCAAACTGCCTATCGAGATAATCGGCGAGATAATTAAATGATTCTGGAAGCTTACCTGACTCCTCACCAGATCTTACTAAACTTACAAAGAACGTTGAAAAAATAGCCGGATGTTTACTCATGGCTGTCGAAATTGGCACTCCACTTTGGATATCGTCTGTTATCTCACTGAGACTCTTTCGAAGTAGGGCATTTTCAGTCTCCGAGGAAAGCAGTTTGAACGTGTCCAAAACCGACACTTTTGCCTCAAAAAGGGTTGCCAACTGCCTAGATAATATTACTACGTCCTTGGTTTTAACACTCTGAAACGAAGCAAATACCTGTTGATAAAAAGGCAGTACATCAGCCGGCTGAATAGATACAATAATCAGGTCACGCTTCTGAAGCGCACCAATCGCGACATCGACACCAAAAGCATCAATTGTCCCAACCCGCTCTTCTCCATCTCTTGTTGTGGCTTTATACTTAAATAACATTACTATTAAAATAACCTCTCAAGTCCCTTGGGATTGAGGGAATACTCTCTGGCCACCTCTTGACTTATCTCTCCCTTGCGGACCAATTCCGCCAAAGAATGATTCATGTCTATCATACCTGATTCAGACCCAGTCTCGATGACCATATTTATTTCACTAATCCTACCCTCTCGAATAAGGTTAGCAACCGCACTATTGTTTATTAAGAGCTCATAGGCAGGTACAAGACCACCAGAAACTCTTGGGATTAGCCGCTGAGAAAAAACCCCCAATAAGCTGCCAGCAAGCTGAGCCCTAATCTGATTTTGTTGCGCGGCTTGAAACGAATCAATAATTCTATCTATGGTTTGAGCGGCATTATTTGTGTGAAGAGTTGAAAATACCAAGTGACCAGTCTCAGCAGCCGTAACAGCGGCCGCTATTGTCTCAGAAGTTCTCATTTCCCCAATCATTGCCACGTTAATATCCTCCCTAAACATAGATCGGAGAGCTGTTTGAAATGATTCTGTATCAAATCTTACCTCCCTTTGATCTATAATTGATCTGTCACCAGCAAAAATATATTCTACTGGATCTTCAATTGTCAAAACGTGTTCTGACCTTTCATGATTAATAAGGTCAATCATTGAAGCCAAAGTTGTGGACTTGCCTTGCCCGACGGGACCAACAACCAAAAAGAACCCTTGTTTTTTATGTGTAAAATCTCTAAGTATCGGTGGTAAGACCAGCTCTTCTATTGACTTAATCTTTGTTTGGATAGCACGCAAAGCACATCCGACAAAACCCCTTTGAAAAAAGGCATTACCCCTGAAGCGAAGTCCATTAGGACCAGCGTAAGCGAAATCCATGTCCTTTGTTTCCAAAAATACTTTCTTATTCGTTTCACCCATCAATTCATACACAAGCCCAGCAGCGTCTTCCGGTGTGAGAACCGATCGACTAACTAAGGGTATCAATTCTCCCGAAACCCTAATAGAAGGCTTCCGCAGTGCTGATATGTGTAAATCAGATGCACCCTCCTTAAAAATGATATCTATAAGCTCTTGTAGTTCTTTTTTAAAATCAGTCATAAAATTAAAAAATTAAAATTTCAACACCTCCTCCATTGGTATAATTCCCCCAAACGCTTTAATCATAGCATCTTCTTTCATCGTGATCATTCCCTTAGTTCTGGCAATTTTACGAATTTCAGACTCAATCGGATTTTTCAAAATAATATTGCGGATGTCTTTATCAACATCCAAAATTTCAATCACAGCGGCACGACCCCTTGTCCCACCTGAGCAAGTTGGTGAAGGAACCGCATTATAGACATTCTGTGGAATTACTATCTGCTTCCTAAATTCCTCTGGCAGATCGGAAAAGTGCTTTTGTACCATATCTAATATATCTTGGGTAACTGGAATTGGAGATTTAGATTCCTCGCACAGAACGCCAACCAACCTCTGCGCTATAACCAAACTTAACGTTGGAGCAATCAAATATGGTTCTATGCCCATATCTATTAATCGAGGAATGGCAGCTATCGCACTATTGGTGTGAAGAGTTGAAAATACAAGATGACCCGTCAGAGCAGCCTGAATGGCAAGCCGGGCCGTCACCGCGTCTCTAATCTCTCCAACCATAATTATGTCCGGATCCTGTCTTAAAATAGAACGTAAACCGCTAGCAAAAGTATATTTAATCTCTGGTCTCACTTGCGATTGGCTAACGCCAGCCATATTATATTCAATTGGATCCTCCAAACTTACGACATTAAACTTCTCCTTATCAGTTTCATTCAACATGGCATAAAGAGTAGTAGTTTTTCCAGATCCAGTCGGACCAGTCAGAAGAATTAGCCCATACGGTCTTGTTATTGCTTCCCTGATCAGTGCCAGGTTTTTATCAGTAAATCCAAATTGATCCAGCCTCTTAATCCCCTTCTCTGTATCCAAAATTCTAATAACCACTTTTTCACCGAAATAAGTTGGGAACGTTGAGACTCTAAAATCCACAGAACGACCCTCGATCTTGGCTGAGAATCTTCCGTCTTGGGGCTTTCTCTTCTCGTCCAGTTTCATACTTGTTAATATTTTAATTCGCGCGACGACTGCTTCGTGAACAGATATTGGCAAGAATAAGCTGGTGTACAGTACACCATCAACCCTAAATCTAACCTTAACTTTATCTCCGATAGGCTCAATATGAATATCAGAAGCATTACCCTCAACGGCATTTTGAATTATAACAGCAACAATTTTAGTAACTGGAGCTTCTTCTACGAATCCAGAACCAGGTTTAACGGCAATTTCCTTTAATAGTTCATCAGAAACCTCACCCCTAACATCAGTCTCCTTCTTTTTTTCGACGTTGATTTGTGTCAATGCTTTATCTACTTGCCCAGAAATTCCCTTGTAATTCTGAAGTACTGAATCAAAGTCAGACTGTGATATCAGAAAAATTTTAAATGGTACGCCAACTCTCGAAGCGATAAAAGATATCGCATCACGTGCTTCAATATTTTCTGGATCAATAATGCCGACCTCCAAGATCCCATCTTTTAAGTCGATTGGCACAAAGCGATAGTGAACAGCAGATTCCTCAGGAACATACTTCAAAACATCGAACGGAACTGTCTTGCCTCCGAGATCCTTGACGGGAATATCTAAATTTTTTGTAAAAATCATTTTTTATTTACAACTGGAGGAATGACGACAGTCTTAGGTGACGAAATTACAGATTGTGCTGCTGATGTTGTTTGAGAAACCGGCGTCACATTGTCACCAACAGGCAAAAACGGATTTTCTCTCCCAAGATCTTCATCCTTAATATCTTTACTATAATCCACTAAGTTTCTAAAAATCTTGTCGTCAAAAAACGCAGAATTTAACTCTAGACTATTCAAAGAAGAAAGAGCAACAAGAAAATCTTGACTTAGGGCATTTGAATCGGCGGTCGAGAGAGGTGCAACTGTTTGCAAGCCTCCCGAGACACCAGACCTTGACCCCCCATAGTATATAAATAAGCCGACGACCAAAGAAGCCCCAGCAACTATTATCAGTATTGTAATTATTTTTTTTGAATCCATCACTGCTGTTTTAGCCAGTAAGATTTAATCTCGACGTTGTATTCATACTGATCTTTGTCTCCCGAAGAAAAAGATACGGACGTGACATCGATCAAACGCAAACTTGTCTGAAGAGACACAAGAAAATCTTTCAATGTTTTATATGGACCGGAGACCGAAAAACCGAGAGTAGCTACACCATACGGCCTGGTATCGGGGCCAACGGAAGTTGTGTCACCACCCTTTATCGAAATATTGCGGATAGTCATGCCTTTATCAGAAGCTATCTGATTTATATCAATGATCAATTTTACATTATCTATACTGTCAGGTAAAAGCTTATTCAGCGCGTTCTTCTTGGCATCATCAATCTGGTTAAACACCGCGTTCTTGGCTTTTAACAACTCTTGATATTGTTCGCTGCTTTTCTCTGCATTACTATATGCCAAATTCTCTATTTTCTCCTTAGAAATTCGGTCCAAAATTGGACTTGTCTGCATGAAAAAAAGTCCGATGGATGCTGCCGTGATTACAACTGGTGCTAAAATATTAAACATAAAAATACTATTTTGTGGTTGTCTCACTATTTAAAATAAACTCTGAATACGAAACTAATTCCGGCTTAACAGTTGCTGTCAAGTTGAAAACCACATTGTTATTTGTCCCAAGATTCAGGTCCGAAACAATTACATCCATAAGTTCGCCTGAGTCTGAAAAGACTCTCGCCTGTTGAGCCACCGCAGCATAGTTAGCAACACTCCCGATACTTTTAGCCTCTCCACTCATTCTTATCTCAATTTTCTGATTGTCTGCATTTGTGTATTTGAAATCTCTAAATCTTACAGACTTTAGAGTTTTTTGGGAAAGCAGATCAAATAACGGTTGTAGAGTTACATGCATCGTCGTGTCGGGATTTCGCGGGTCATGTGAAAGATAAATCAAATCCTTAGCGATCTTCAGCTTTGAATCAAATCTAGCCATGTTCACAACCTGCCCCGGCTGGAATTGATCTTGAGCCTGTTTCAAAATTACTTTCAAATTCTCCGTATCCTGCAAAATACTCTTCTCCCGCAGAACCGCCACAAAATAACCGCCAATAGAAAAAATAAGGAGTGCGATAGAAAGGAACAAAAAAATACCGGGTAGATTAGTTGTAAAACCGCTCCTCGGAGCCAAGGATTTTTTAGGAATAAACGATGTTGTACCAATATCTACACCCTCCATTTTAAAAATTAAAATTATAAATCACGAAGAGCCACGCCTATTGCAACCGCAAAACTTGGCCCCGCCTCTTTTAACACTGGATCTAAGAACGCCGGTGCTTCCACTCTTTTGAACGGATCACCAAGTTTTACCTCAAGCTCCAAATTTTTGGCCGCGATATCGACCATGCCACGAAGCATCGATCCACCGCCTATCAGAATAACCTTGCCAATTGACCTGGCATATTTTTTCTGATAACCAAGGATTATTCGTGATGCTTCAAATAAAATAAATTCCACAGTCGGATTGATTATATTTAAAAGATCTCCCCCTTCCACTTTCCCAACCGCCCCCACACTCCTCTTAACCTCTTCAGCCTTAGAAAAATCCATACCAAGCGATTTAGATAATGCAATAGTTATATCCTGTGATCCCTTATTGATAGTATGTGCCACCCTCGCGATACCATAGTCAACCATTATAACTCTCGTTGATCCACTACCAATATCGATAATTGCAGTCGCTGACAAATCGTGACCAAAAACAGAACGTATCGCGCTAAATGTTTCAATCTCGAACGGCCCAACGCTTAAGCCCATTTTGTCGACTACCACTTTGTAGTCCTCTAGAATGTTCTTATGAATGGCCACAACCAAAACCTCGACAGTCTCAACCTTCTTCTTGGTATAGGCTGGTTCCTCAAACGTTCCAGGCTCATCACCAAGCTCTCTTTCCTTCCTTGGTATAATTGACCAATCTAATAAAACCTCAGACATAGGCACCGGAATATATTTCCTTGCTTCAATCGGAATCATCTCATCCACCTTAGACCTATCTAGAGATGGGAGCTCAATAAGAGAAATCAGACTCGACTTGAATGGTATAGCTATGGCTGCCCTTTTGGTGGTAATATTAGCCTCACGGAAAAGATCATTAAGGGCCTCCACAAGTTTTTCCGGTGTTAAAATAGCAGATCTACCGATTTCAACGTTCTTATAAGGACCGAGGGCAAGCTCCCCATATGTCTCAAGGATAGCCTGGCCCTTATCTCGCCTAATTTGAACCGCCTTTATTGAGGATGAACCAATATCTATGCCGACCACGCTATCATCCTTTTTTTTGAAAAGACCTAACTTAAACGAATCCATTAAACTCTTGAAAATATTTGCCATACATATAGTCTGTTGACTAAATTATAGCACAGATAAAAAGCCATATATGCAACTTATTGATAGGTTATCCACATATTTAAACTCACTCTTAAATCTTATTTTACCCCAACGATGTTTATCATGTAAAAAGATCGGCGAATCAATCTGCGAAGGTTGCTTACTACAACTCCCAAAAGAATCGAGCCCATATGGCATTACAACTATCTTCTCGTACTCCGACCCGGTAATAAGAAAAGCTATTTGGCTTTTGAAATATAAAGGGGGAACAGCTGTGGTCAAACCACTTGCCAGGGTCATGCACGACAGAATCCTCGAGGAATTGTCTGATACCAGCGAAATAATGCTAAATCAGGGACAGAAAATCGTAATTGTTCCAGTTCCTTTATCAAAAGAGAGGCTAAAAGAACGCGGATTCAATCAGGCAGAGATTATCGCCAGGGAAATAGTTATTTACGATTATGGTAAATCTTTCGTGCCAGAAAATTCGGTCCTGACCAAAACCAAACACACCACGAGTCAAGTCGAAACGAAAAATAAAACCGACAGAATGAGAAATCTAAGAGGCGCATTTTCTTTAAACCATCCAGAACTAATCAAGGACAAAATTGTAATTCTCCTGGATGATGTCACCACCACCGGCGCCACAATGGAGGAGTGTACAAAAGTTCTCAAGCGTGCCAAACCTCGCAAAATAATCAAGCTCGCCCTAGCACATTAAAAACCCGCCGCGATTGCCCGGGGCGGGATTAACTATCTATTTACTTTTACTGACTAACCTTGCCATAGATCCTCTCCAACTCTTTCTCTAGCCACGCTTCGGCCCTGGGTCTGGATTCATTAATCATTCCCCTCAATTCATTTTCTAACTCCAGACTCGTCGGCCCGTCACCTATAGTGACGTTCTCAGAGAAGCCCGGAATTTTATCTCCTTGGGGTTCGTCAGCAATACCTGCACCCGCAAGAGCGTTCTTGAGATTTTCTAGATCAAAAAAAACTGCAAAGAGATCTCTGAAAAGAGTCTCATAATCCTTTCTTCCAAGCAGGCGGCTCACAACCTGATCATAATTTTCCTGATTTTCGGTCAGATATCTCGTGCCCCCCAAAAGACCGGTGGCAACTGAACTTAGTCCGGGTTGCTCATCGGCAACCTCTACGGTTGTGTTGATCCACGCGCCAACCCAATCCCACTGGCTAAGGCCCAACGGAGAGTAGAGGACATTCATACACTTCAAGTAAAGCGGGAACTGCCTCTGTGCCAACACCTGAAGATCCTTCAGCCCGTCGAAGTCCATCGGACCATCCTCCATTTTCTCGATTTCCTCGATAGTTCCAAGTTTCACGAAATCATTGACATCCTCTTCAGCGAGGACAGTCGGACTCTGGTCCAGCAACCTCTTGTGGATCTTGTTGGTCCATAAATCTCTAAGTTTGCTAATCGTCACGAGATCGTCTGTCGTGTTTTGCCCGAACGGCATCTCTGTAGCCTCTTCCAGCATGCGAACCAAAGTTGAATTGGACCAACCTACCAAAAACGAAATAGCTCCGAAAGTATTTTCCACCGTCTGCTTATTTTGCACAATCTTCTCCTTTTCGGTTTTTAATTACCTGTTATATAGACCCAGCGCCTTCTTCTCTTCGCCTGTAAGTTTACGCAAAGCATTTTGCCTTACATATTCCAAGTGTTCCTTACTAAACTCCTCCCAGTTCAGTATCTTGATCGTTAAAACTTCTATATTTCCAAACCTTGCGGCATACTTCTTGGCCGACTCGAGATCGAGAAATCCAACTCTATTATTGGGTTGTGCGCAGTTGGTATAACGCGACTCATCGCCCTTTTTGTTGTAAGGAACAAAAACTTCAGAAATTGTCGAGGCGGTATTGATTACCGAGACAACCTTTTGTTTGGTCTTGCCCTTTTTCTGAGACCTTGTCTTTTGGGAAGTGCTTATCCTAATTTTCTTCAAGTCTTTCAACTCGCCTCTTTTAACAAACACTGGCCGGACCTGAAGACGTCCGTCACCAACCCTGCCGAGATTGTCGTAAGGAATATTTCCTAGCCGCTTTGTTTTGAGTTTAAGATCCATAAACTCTTTACTGGTAAGATTCATGTAGAAAATTTCTCCGACCCGCTTCTCAGGGTGCGTAACGTTGAAGTTTGTGTTAACGCTCATCTTCTGCCTCCTTAAGGTAGCACTCTGTGGTTCCTGGCATGTCAAAAAGCAAATTTCCTGCAATCTAACATATTTGATTATGTTAGTCAAATTACGCTTCTTAGTTTTTATTGACCGTTTCTTACAGATTACCCATAGGTTGCAAGAGACTCTTTAATCTGGTCTACTTTGGGTTGAACGGCTTTGGTTAAATCCTCGGCAATGTCCTTACCTAATCCCTTAACCAGACTCTCATATAATTCCACCCTTTGCTTGTAAGCCTGTAACTTCTTCTTAACTTCGCCAGCTACGTACTCAGCGCCATAGTGTCCCATACTTTGCAACTCTTCAAGAACCCAGGTAAACGTGGAATCGTAAAACTGAATGCACTCAGCAACCATTTTTTTGAGCTCGTCATCAGAAGCCAGTGCTCTTAACAGCTTCATGCTTTCTTCATTAATCTGATTTGATCCAGCATATCTAGCGAAGAGATCCAATTTTCCGTTGAAACTTATTTTTGAAGACTTTTGCTTTATAACATCGAAAAGGCGACCAATATCGTTTGCATCGTCTGTCCATTTGACTGTTTCAGAATTATCAGTGGCATCAAATCTACCGATCCGAAAAATCATTTTATTGTCTCTCATTACAAAACCAAAAGTCACTCCGGTTCGTCGCCCCATAATATCATAAGGAAATTCCTTATCCATCGGGCAGATCGACGCCTGTAACAACTTACCAGCATGGCTCTCATCCAGTTGTCCTTCATCATCATACTCATATTGAGACCGGACAATTCTCCCCTGAAGTACTGCCTCCTTGGCCTTTTTCAGATCATCAAGTTTAAACTCCTCATCTAAAGTCTCGAACAAAAGGAGTTGCGCCTTAAGTCGTTGGTTCGTGACATACATTTGGTAAATATAATCAAGAGCCTGCTGATCCAAAGAGTCAAGGTCAAACGTCTTTAAGATCTTCTCAGCTTCTTTCTCTAGAGGCAAATATTTATGGCTAACTTGATTTTGCTTCGAAGTGGCAATTAAATTGGATATGGTACTGTATTTTTCTCCGGAACCAAGCAAAAGAACGACAGCCCTAACATTACGAACCACATCTCCTTTGTTAAATTGATAGCCAACTTTCTCATTCGTTAACGCGTCAATGATTTGACTGACAGAAAAAACATCGCCCCTAGCAAAAATAGATGAAAAGTGAGCCTGTACTTCAGAAAGCAAGAGCGGAGTTTGGGAATTCATCGTAAAATGTGCCCGATGTATGGACTCGTGAACAACTGTAGATGTGGCCGAGTCCAGGGTACCCTCATACATGAAGTGATGCATCTGGGCTCGCAATGAAAGTTTACGAGACTGAATTTGTATTTTTTTTGTTAAGGAATAAGTCCAGCCACCTGCATTTTTGGCATTCTTAACATTCTCCTCATGTACATCTCTTGACCCAAATTCAATCACCGTTCCGGGAAATGCTGGCTGGTTTTCCAAATCGTCACAAAAAACTCGTATGCCGAGCTGGTCGAGCGGCGCCAATAAATTTGTTTTCTTGCGAACTTTATCTTTCCATTTATCGACAAACTTATCAAACTTTTCATCGTCTATAAATTCAGGGAATGCGAATGCCTCGTAAATTCTGTAATTGGACTTATACTCCTCCAACCCCTTCTCAAGCCTCTCCATCTCACTAATCAACCCCTCCGTCTGATCATCCAAAATTTTCTTTGTATCGGACATCCGCACCCCTTCAGGCACTTTGGCTTTTAAAATAAACCTTTCGCTTTTTGGTTTCATTAATATTTTTTGTTTTTCACTGACTTAGATTTTTTTGGCACAAGATCTTTTATTGGGTCAATTATCATTTTAATGCCCTCTATCATTGGCTGAATTTCGGTTCTAAGTTTGTCGCCCGCACTGCCAAGTTGAGCAATCAAATCAAGATAATAATCTGCCCAGGCGGCGTAAGCCTTAATTTTGTCCCGATTATCAGGTAATTGATACCAATTTGTATATTTGCTTATCGAAGTCAATTCACTCAAAGCGAGTTTGAGCACTCGGCTTGTGTGATCTATGGTCCCTCCAATTATTTTCTCCCTCTCCTCCTCGGTACATAGGAACTGGAAAAACTCCATTGAATCAGACTGAAGTAACCCATTTGAAAGATAAAATAAAAAGAGCAAGCTTTTTTCTTGAAAGTCCACCTCCCCCGCGAGATCTTTTACAATCCCTAATAGATGTGAGATATCCTCAGGCTTATCCGCCCAAACCAGAGTTTCTTCCTTATCCTTAATCTCAAAACGACCAATCCTAAATGCGAGACTCTTGCCTCGCATAACCATTCCAAATTGTATACTTGTACGCAGGCCTGTTATATCATAAGGAAACTCTTTGTTCATCGGACAAAGACCCCTCTGTCCAAGTTCAAAGTTTTTATCCTTAGGCTTCCCATTGTAGTCATATTGAAAAGTAGACGCGACAATCTTACCCCGAAGACTAGCCATCTTAGCTGTTCTCAGTTTTTCCAAACTAAACTCTTCCTCAATAGATTCGTACAACAAAATCCTGGCCTTCAGTCGTTGATTGGTCACGTACATTCGATACAGCAAATCGAGGGCGAATTCATCCAAGGAATCAAGTTTGTTGCTTTCAAGTATCTTTTCGGCCTCACTTTCAAGGGGCAAATATTTTCGAGCCTTATAATCATAATCAGATTTGGAAATGATCTGTGCCACATGATGATAATCGAACCCTAAACCAAGCAATACTGTGACAGCATCGACAGCACCCCTAACGCTCTTCTTTTTGAATTTGTATGATCCCTTCTTATCTGTCAAGATTTCCATAATCTGACTCGGAGCAAAAAGATCTCCGGATTCCAATATAGATGAGTAGTGAGCCTGAACTTCAGTTAACATGGGCGACACGCCTTTATTCATAAAAAAATGCTTTTGATGAACCAACTCATGAATGACTGTTGAAGAAAGTGGATCAATTTCTCCAGTGCGAAGGAAGTAGTGCATTTGGATCCGGACAGGCATCTTTTGCCCATTAATTTTTACTTCCTTACTGCCGTAAGCCAACCCAACGATACTTTCTAAATTTCTAACATTTCGTTCTAATATTTCCTCAGATTCAAACTCGATCTTAATTCCGGGAAATGCTGGCTGATTTTCTAGATCGTCGCAAAAGACTCTGATACCAAGCTCATCCAATGGAGTAAGTAAATTTGTCTTCTTCCTAACCTGATCCTTCCATTTTTCCACAAAAATCTTGAAATCTTCGTCAGACATAAAGCCAGGAAAGGAGAAAATATCATAGAGCCTATGATTTCTGTCGAATTTATCCAGCTTTACCTCAAGGCTTTCCATCTCCTCAATAAGCGCCTCCGTCTGTCTGTCAATTATTTTTTTCGCACTCAAATAATCAGGACTGTTGTCCCCCACCTTCTTCAAGATTAGATGTTCAACTTTTTCCCCCATTACTTATTTATGCGCCCAGTTATAGATAGTAGCGAAGATGTAACCGACAACGTAGCCAACAATACCAGTCAAAATCACTAAGCCGACGGCCAAAGATAAACTAAACGGCAAAACCACAACTGGCACCTGAATCATGTGCATGTAATAAATAAAATCGATCAGCGATTGTGCTAAACCCAAAGCCACCAAAGCCCCCCATACTATATGCACAAAAGCTGCAAACCCCCCAAGCGCTAAACCAACCTTGTGATTGTTTAACATATTTCTAAGTTAAATGATTAATATTAATATTGTACCAGATGGGCAAGCACGTGTTCAATCATAGAAAGATAGTGTAATATGAAAATAAAAAAATGCCTACAGACCCAAAAACTATCGAGGGATATAACGACGCCGCGGAGGCTTACAGCGCACATGTCTCAAATCCCGAAGACTCTCCCTTCCACACATATTATGAGAAGCCAGCGATACGTGGAGAATTACCAGATCTCCACGGACTTTCCGTCATCTCCATCGGCTCTGGCAGTGGCGCAGATACTGCTTATCTTAAAGAGCAAGGAGCATCCCACCTAGTAGGCATAGATATTTCAGAAAAACTCATCGGGGTCTCAAAGAGAAATCATCCCGATATAGAATTCCACGTCATGGATATGGAAAATTTAGATTTCCCGGACGAAAGTTTCGACCTCGCCTATTCAAGTCTTGTCTTCCATTATTTGCCCAGCTGGACCAAAGCCCTTGGCGAAGCACGCCGAGTCTTAAAGCCTGGTGGCAAATTTATTTTTTCGGATGGACATCCGATCGAAAGCGCTTTAGAGATCGTCGATGACGGCAAGATACAAACAAAACTTTTAGGGAGAACGCTCGATAAAGCCGCAGACACATGGAGAATTCATGGCGACTATTTGGCCGTTACCGACAACGGAGTTAAAAAGATTAAGGCGCATATCGCAGGCTTTGAAGTTTATTTTTATCACCGCCCGATGTCCAAAATTATTAATGACATTGCCGATTCTGGCTTCACTATCGAAAAGATGGTAGAACCCTTACCGACAGAAGGGATGAAAGTAAAGAATCAGCGCCACTACGATCAATTAATGAAATACCCAGACTTCATGATCTGGGTCCTGCGGAAATAGTTGGCGGTGATCTCGAGTTAAGTACTTTTAATTTCAATCGACATAAGACTATTCTAGCACCTTTTGGAGTAATCATCTGAAGCACTCGGGTCGGTCTGCCAAAATTCTAGAATGGGACATTTAGGACACTTTTACATATGTTTCAAACGGGTATGCCAAATACCATTCTATTTTAAGGATAACAAGCAATGTAAGGATAAAGTAATCTTCTGTGGCGAGACGCCCAGTGTCTTATTTGACTAAGTAAAGAATATATTCTATGGAATAGAAAAAACTATGCACATCTTTTCCACCTTTTTAGTTTAGAAGAACTTGCAACATAAACCGTCCCTGTGTACGATTAAAATATGGAATTGATAGATTACATGATGTATGAAATTCTTGCCAAGTCCTGTGCTGGGGCTAGAATGGTTACGTTCCATGGCGAAACGAGCGGTGAATCTATCTCCTTGATAGATATGGCCAGACGGAAAGAAAATGATTATGAAGGGAGTAAAAAAGCCCTACAGAATCTCAGAAAATCTAGATCTTTTTACAACTAAATAAAATAGCTTCACAGTAATGATTAATCGACATAAGAAAGCGTTAGCTTTCGAAGTCCATTGAGGATAGCCACCCCATAGGCGCCGGAAGACTCATAAAGTCAGTAAGATATTTTATGCGCCTTCCGGCGCCTTTTTTGTTTTAATTATCAAAATAAATTAATAGTATGATTAATAAACAGAATATTATAGAACAACTTAAAATCACCTATGTGCCCATTTCCACTCTGCGTTCTGCTGAGTACAATCCACGTACCTGGGATAAGGAGGCAGAGACAAGGTTGAAGGAAAGCATAGAACGTTTTGGTGTTGTCGATCCACTGCTAGTCAACAATGCACCGGAACGTAAGAGCATTGTTATCGGGGGTCATTTTCGACTAACGATACTTAAAGAACTTGGATACACAGAAGTACCAATAGTCTACACAAACATCCCTGACATCGAAAAAGAAAAAGAGTTAAATATACGTCTCAACAAAAACACCGGAGAGTTTGATTGGAATCTCCTATCAAAATTCGATGAATCTTTCCTGGGAAATATTGGATTTTCCAGTGAGGAGTTAGATAACATCTTTGAAGTTGAAGACACAGAAGAATTATTCGATCTCGAAAAAGAACTCAAGAGGCTAAAGATCGATAAGATAGAAATACAGAAAGGAGATGTCTATGATTTGGATGGCAGTAGACTCATGTGTGGCGACTCAACTATTGAAGCAGATACCCTCAAGCTTATGGGCAGTGATAAAGCCGATCTATGTCTCACCGATCCTCCATATATCTTAGATTATCTTCGCGGTAAAACTCGAGATAAAGCTGGGTCAACAGTCGGCTTCGGGGTGAAGAAGAATAGAAGATATCTAGAAACCGAAAGTTTACCAGATAATTTTACAGAACTCTGGATGACCAATGTGGCCAAGATCCAGGAGCCAGACTTCTCCATTATTATATTTGAGAACCCGAAGAATCTAAGAACGATCTGGAACTAATTAGAGAAGCATTGGAAATATCGTAACACTATAACTTGGCATGTACCCAATCGAATGCAGGGATTTGCGGCGAAGTACAAACTTTTCAACAAAACTGACATCGCGCTCGTTGGAACGAGTGGAGATATATCACTTAACATAGAAGCAGAAGACGAACTATTTCAGAATGAATATGAGAATGCTTTATTTGCAACTTCAGGTAAACCTCATTGGGAGAGTTACGAGCGAGGAAAAAAGATCTGTCCTACTGATTTCATAAGTCATAGCGCTGCAGATAAGAAATCTTCTGGACAAGACATCATCTTTGGTACCAAGCCCATAGAACTTCTCATTCCATATATTAAAGTACTTACAAAAAGAGATGATCTTGTCGTTGAACCCTTCGGTGGAAGTGGTAGTACTCTTATTGCTGCCACCAAGATGAACCGCAGATGTTACCTCATGGAAAAATCGCCTATTTATGCTGAGGTTATTAAGAAACGGTGGGAGAATGTAACAGGGTTAATTGCTAAAAAATATGAATGAAAAATATTTAGAGACTGTGAGAAATAAGCAGGAGGAAGAGAAGCAAAAGATGATAGAGGTATTAAAAGAAGCACCTGTCATAGCTTTTGCCTGTAAGAAGATTGGTATTGGTCGGTCGACTTATTATCGATGGATAGAGGAAGATGAAAAGTTTAAAAGGGAATCTGAAGAAGCACTGCAAGATGGTACAGCTTTCGTTATTGGTATAGGAGAAGTTCAACTCTTTAGAATGGTTAAGGAAGGAAAAATGCCGGCCATCTCGTTCCTGCTTCGGCATCGTCACGCTGCTTATGGGGGAAAGCCAGAAAAAGTTAACTCACAAATTGAAGTAACCACTCCAGAGCAAGATGAGATCATAAGAAAAGCTATGGAATCTGCTATCTTTCCATCGATAATTAATCTCATGACCTCGCCAGATAATCTATGCCAGACATCTTAGATGAAATAAAGAGAGATACAGTTATTCGCCGGGTAGTAGTCTCTCGGAGCCACATCTGGTTTTTTCTCCTTTATTTCCCTCACTACATTGATTACCCACTCTCGATATTCCATAAAGATATGTTCCATATAACGGAAGACAAAAGTAACAAACTCGTAATTGTTATGGCTTTTCGTGGTTCAGGTAAATCAACAATTATGAATACCTCAAATACTCTCTGGAGTATCTTAAGTAAAAGAAAAAAGTTTGTGGTCATTGCGAGTAAGACCAAGAGACAAGCGAGATCTCATTTTGAGAACATATTAAATGAGTTGGAGTATAACGAGCTTCTAAAGAGTGACTTCGGACCATTCAACATATCTCCTGAAGAGGGTAGCTCCTACAGTATAGTAATACCTTCTGTTGGAGCCAAGATCATGACAATAGCATCTGGTGTTGGTATGAGAGGTATACGATATGGTAGCCATAGACCAGACCTAATTATCTGTGATGACATAGAAGATATGAGTTTTGTTCAGACAGAAAAGTCTAGAGATCTTGCACAGCAATGGTTTATCACTGAGATCATGCCAGCTGGAGATGGTAATACTCAAATTGTCGTGCTCGGTAATCTACTACACAAAGAGTCTCTTTTGATGAAACTAAAAAAGGATATTGAAGATAGTAAGCTATCTGGTATCTTCAGGGCTTACCCTATAGTAGATGATAGTGGCAAGATTCTGTGGCCTGAGAGATACTCAGAAGAAGATATTGATAAACTTAAGAAACAGATAGGAGATGAACAGACTTGGGGTAGAGAGTATCTCTTACATCAACCACCAAAATCTACTCGTTTCTTCTATTACTATGGACAAAACGACCCTTTGTACCAGCTCGCTAAGCGCCAACACCTTGAAGGCAAGAGATCTGGAAAGAACAAGAGACTAATTGATACTCACCTAACCGGGTACCGAATCAGTGTACCAATAGTAGAAGATGAATATGCGATCAAGTCTGTGATGTGTGATCTCCAAACTGACAAGCAAACACCTTTTGATTTTGAGGAGGGGTTATAAAAGATCTCTTAATTCACTAGCCTTATCTTCATCCAGACCCCACTCATCCATTACCTCTTTTATCTCTCTCGCCTTTTCTATACCGACATCTTTATTCTGCATTATATCAATTATTTCTTCATAGTCGCCTTCGTCAAAAGTATCTTCATCCATTTTTATTTCTTTATTTTTAGTACCTGAGATTTATGTATTCTTTTCTTGATGTGGTCACAAACCCAGAGCACGAGAGCCGCTATCACAACAATTGGCAAGAGACCGAAAAGTATAAGAAGGAGCTTCTCAAAATTAAAGTTTTCTACGATAATAGCGATTAAAATAACTGTTATCCAAAACCCGACATAGAGTAATGCGGCACAAACGATTAGTAGTGCAATTACAAATAAGAATCCTTGTCCTGGGCCACTAATAAGTAATATTACTGCGGCGATAATTATTAGAAGTATATCTGTCATTTTTATAAAACTAAACTCTACGTTATAGCTAATTAAAACTGTTACCCTAAATCTACTGGATATCTAATTAATAGGTTACCGTAGTTTCCATGATGATGGAGACAAAACAAGAGATATTTGAGCGTTATCAAGAGGAATATTTCAAAGCCAGGGTCAAGAAAAAAGGAAGTAGAAAGAGGTGTGGGGAGATACTCGACATTGTATGTGACATCTCTAAAATGCACAGAAAGGCAGCTATACGCAAGTTTAGAAGTCTACAGAAGAAGGATTCTTCAATAGTAGGGAACAGAGGTCGTGCTCTCTACTACACCCTCGATGTAACAGCTGCGCTCAAAGACATCTGGGATACGAGTAACGGTCTCTGCGGAGAACTACTCCATCCTCTAATCAAAGAGTACTCCGACATACTACAAAGAGACAAGTTGTGGAAACACTCTGATCTAGCCACAGGCAAACTTCTAGCTATGAGTGCGGGGAGTGTTAAAGAACGAGTCAGTCACTTCATGAGAGCAAAGAGAAAGGGTCGAGGGTTCCCATCTACATCACCATCTCAATTGAAACATATCATACCCATCTTCCACGGTGATTGGAGTGAGAAGCCACCAGGTACAGGACAGATCGACACAGTAGTACATTGTGGACATGTATTAGCAGGAGACATGGTTTTTACCCTTAATTACATTGATGTTCCCGTGTTGTGGGATATTCTGCGAGCACAATGGAACAAAGGACCGGTGGCCACTCAAGAGAATCTTCTTTTTATTACAGAACATCTTCCCTGGAACATATTAGAGGTACATCCAGATACAGGCAGTGAATTCATCAACTGGCATATGAAAGGCTGGTGTGATACAAAACAGATCAACATGAGTAGAAGCAGACCAAATCATAGTAATGACAATATGCATGTGGAAGAAAGAAATGGGCATATTGTACGCAAGCATATCGGCTACATCAGACTGGACTGCAAAGAGGCGGTTAATGCTTTAAACGACGTGTACACCATTCTCTGTCCTTATCTCAACCACTTCATAACTTCAAGGCGAGTTATTGAAAAGTTTGAAGTTAACGGTAAGTGGAAAAAGAAGTATGAGAAGGTAGCCATGACTCCTTATCAAAGAGTACTGGCTCATCCTAATATATCCGAAGAGATTAAAGAAAAACTTCGCATAGAACATGCGAAGTTGAATCCACTTATTATGAAACGAAAGATTGATAGATTAAGGAGGGTACTCTATGCTGTACAGAAGAAACACGGAACCACTGAATTTTAGTCGAAATTCGCCCGGAAATTCAGAGAGATTAGGGTAACAGTTTATTATTAGCTATTACGCTCAATTGTTCTTAAATAAATTATCTTACTTGGTTGAGATCAGCATTATTGGGTCATATTTTTAAGATTCACAAATCCTATGCCGATTATTATAAATGGGAAAATAAAGAGACTAATATCGGGAGTACCGATGACTAGTTCGCACCCAATCCAGATTATTGTCGCTGTGGTATAAATATAGACTCCCCACTTATGCATTTTCCAATAACCAATCAAACCAATGAGCCCGAGAAGGCTCCGAAATAAATCAACTTGGTAAGGGAAAAAACCGTTCTGTTTCATTATTAAATCACGCATATATGGATTACTAAGAACAAGCAGACTGATAAGCTCACCAATAAATCCGAGAACACACAAAATAGTAATTAGACTTGAACGCTTGCCCTGCTCGCTAAATATGAATTTATTTAGCCAGTCTCGTACAGGATCCTTTCTATTGGAGTTTTCAATAATTAACGCTTTGTATGCCACTTGCATATAAATAAACCAATATATTATTGCCGTGAGGGCTAATTGTGGGTAGCCAGCAGTTATAACCGAGTAACCTTTTTCAAACGTCCACAAGATCATAAACCCTATTATTGCCCAGCGACGTCCCCGATAAATGTAGTAAGCAAAGGGAAGATATATTATTAAGGTCCCAACGATAGCAGCAGTATCTAATCTAAGTAATGATGTACCTAAAAGAGTAGTTAATAGTAAAGAGAAAAAAATTAAACCAACAAGTATTTTCCTATAAGATTTTGACCAACTAAGAGTTTCATAATTACTGACTTGGTCATCTAGTTCTTCTTGACTCACTTTCCAATCTAGAACCCATAATTTTCTTTTCGTTTTGTTTTCCATATTTATTTTTGTGGATATTGCTTAAAGCAGTTATCCTTTTCGTTTTGTCTTTCATCGGATAAAACCTTTTCTACATTCGGTGGTAGAACACAGGCAGTAAGATTATTGTCATCGTAGCCGATCTTGTGACACCAGCCATATCCACTTGAGCCGTACTCTCTGTTAGCTCTATCTAAACAATCTGATAAGTTCCCTCTATTAAACTGCTGTATATTTCTAATTGTGTCCTGTTGCTGTTTTTCCTCATCAATTTTTAGGGAAGGTATAACAACGAGATATTGATAAATACTATAGATAAGAACGACAAAGCATCCAATTACTACAAACTTGAACCAATCTTCTTTTATAAATTCTTTCATGTTTTTAATAGTTATAAACGCAAAAAGCCCACCACATGAGTGAGAGCTTACGCCCTCCATACAAGTTTCCCAGTACGGCCAGTAACGACACCCCATATGATGGGTTTTTTATTCGTTACTGGTCTTTTCACCATGCCAGCAATTTCTCACTGGTTTAGGCTACTTACTTATTTAATTGTTAATAAACATAATACAGCAAGAAGCTGGATTAGTCCATGTACCTTAGCTTAGATCAGGAAATTTGTGTAGTCAGTTACCAACTCCCATTCCTCTAGACTTCCTAAGGAATCAGCGTCATTGATTAGATACGTCAGATTAATAGAAGTAATCAATAACATGGAACAACTAGCGCAAAGGTTTGTGGGGCTACCACAAAAAGCTCCAGATAAGGTTATACCAATCAAATACTGTTTATACGCTCGTAAGAGTACAGAATCTGAAGAAAGACAAATCCTCTCTATAGATAGTCAAATCAAGGAGATGCTTCAACTTGCAGAACGCGAAGGTCTTGAGGTTGTAACAATGAAGAGAGAATCTCATTCAGCTAAAGAAGCTGGGCAGCGCCCAGTTTTTAATGAGATTGTTGATGAAATAAAGCAAGGCAAGTTTAATGGAATCCTCACGTGGGCACCAGATCGTATTTCAAGAAATGCCGGTGATCTCGGTAAGATAGTAGATCTCATGGATGCTAAGTTACTTCTAGAAATTCGTACCTTCGGACAGAGATTCAGCAACAACCCAAATGAAAAATTTCTGTTGATGATTTTAGGAAGCCAGGCTAAACTAGAAAACGACAATCGTGGAATAAATGTAAAAAGAGGACTAAGAGCTAGGGTTGAGATGGGACTCTGGCCTGGTATGGCACCGACTGGATATCTAAATCAGAAACTTATGGACAGAAAATGTCAGGTTATTATTGATTCCGAAAGAGCCCCGATAATAAAGAAGGTGTTTGAGAAAGTAGCATATGAAAAGTGGTCAGGACGTAAGGTGTATCATTGGCTTAAGTTTGAACTTAATTTTAAAACGATCGGTAATCATAATCTGGCTGTAGGAAACATATTCAGAATGCTACAAAGCCCTTTTTATTATGGAGTCTTTGAGTATCCTAAAAAATCTAGTAACTGGTACCAGGGAAAGCACGAACCGATAGTTACGAAGGAACTATTCGATAAAGTACAAGAACAACTTAAGAGAGATAAAATTATTCGCCGAAGTCACGAGTTTGCCTTCACTAAACTTATGGTTTGTGGACTATGTGAGTCTATGATTAGCGCTGAGGAGAAATACAAACAACTAAAGGATGGCACCGTTGCCAAGTATATCTACTATGGTTGTGGGAGATCAAAAGATAGACATTGCAAAAGTCTATACCCACGAGAAGAGGAGCTGATTAATCAACTCATGCAACTTATGGATCAGATTAATCTCAATGAGGCTGGCATAAAGTACAGGTTTGAAGAAGAGTTAAAACGTTTCAATAAGTTTACAAAAGGAGTTTTGGGAATATCGAACTCAAAATAAAAACACGAGGATATAGAACTTAAAACGTATGCCAAGTATGTGCTCCGCGAAGGTACGAATGAAGAAAAGCGCGAACTCATGGGCTGTTTCAAATCTAAAATTAAAATCACCCACCGCCTTCTCTCCCTTGTCTCCTAGCCTCCTCTTATTATATATATTCCTCCCTTCGCTCCCATATATATTCCTGCCATATTCCCCATCGTTCTGTCGGCTCTAAACGAGCCTCCAGATTATTCAAAGTATCATAGTTCAATTTCCAAGGGCTTCATGCGGGAGAAAACGGCACCCATAGACGACCAAGCGGCGACAGGCCTGCGCCCGCTCACGTGCGCACCCCCGGCGCCAAAGACACCAAAGTAGACCAAGATGCCGTCGGAAGAAAAGGAGCAAGACCGGGAGTACATTGAAGAAAGGATTTTTTGGTTTCTCGATTTCTGTAGAGTTATGGTGCGATAGACGGTTGAGGTAAAGCTTTCTCGTAGAAGTTGGGATATTGGGTGTTCACCAAGAGCTTTTGCGGCTTCGGGCCATTTAGCGTCTGTGATGAGTTGTTGGATTTTAGGTTTGTCCCTGTTCCATGCTTCAATGGTTTTCTGGTACTCTACGGGGAGGCCGGTCTTCTTAAAGATGTTGTCTTTGACGTATTTGATGAGAAAATCTGTCTGATCGATGTAGTTTTTACTCTCTGTACCGGGAATGACTTCAGCAGAGACGAATTTCCATTCTCCTCCTGGAGTTTCGGAGAGCATGGCGGTTTCTTTAGAGAACCAGGCAGCGTCTTTGATCTTTCCTGTGTCATCAAACTGATCTTTGTAGAGACGGTATTCTTTTGGAGTTCCGTCTGTATTAGTAGCGATTATATTATTCCCTGCTAATTCAGAGAGTTTGGCCAGGGTTAGAGGTTCTCCCTCGGGAGTACGATTCACTTCGTAGACCAACTTGTGACCAAGTGCCTTGTGAAGTTTAATTTCTGCTTCATTAAAAGGGATCGGTTTAATGTTTTCGACTGTAATTCCAAAAGCTTTTGTAATATCGTCTCCGCTGATGATGTTCTCTCCACCGAGGAGGGAGAGGGTTTTTTCATAGGTGGTAAGGCTTTCTTTTTTGAGGAGTTTCTCGAAGTCGGCCTTGGTGATTTTTCTTACAAGAGCTCCAATGAGAATGACTGCGTTGCCATCTCCATCAACACCAGCGAATGAGGCCTCTTTGCCTTTTACTTTGAGTGCTTGGCCATAGGCAATTTCGTAGTGTTTGGAGCTACCAGGAAGATCGAAGGCAAAGCCTTTGGGAAAAACATTGATGCGTTCATTTGCAACAGTAACATAATCTTTTGCTTCAACAACCCGTGTCTCCGGTAGAGAAGCTTCTGCCTCTCCGGCTTTTGGAACGGCTGTTGTTTTTTTCAACCCCACCGGTCTCGGCACCCTCGGCGACAGGTACCCTATATCCAGCCTCGTCATCGGCTCTTCATTTGGCAAAAGAGGTTTTGGATCAAGAATACCAAAGTGTCTGAATATGGCCTCAACTTTTGGTCTGTCATCTTCTGGAGACTGATTTATGAACAGCCCCGCCTTATACCTCAACCACTCGCTCAAGGTCTTTGTGTGCATCTCTTTGTTTGGCAGCTCAAAACGTTTATGGTAACCCTTCATCCATGCAGCGATCTCTTTCGGTGTTAGTGTCGATGACTTGAGAGTTAATGGTTCACCGTTCACTCCGATTTTTTTGTTGGTTGCATCGTACCTTGGTAAGGTCGCCTCATAATTCTTGCGCTTATCCGGATTGTCAGCCACATAGCAGTCTTGGATTGTTTTTACGGCAAAGGCCAGTCGGTATAGTGCACCATGAGCCATATTATTTGTCTCAGGAACTATTTCTTCTATGGCAGCGATCTCTCTACCGTCAGATGTCTTTTGGCCAGTTACTTCCTTGCGTACATATGCTGGGGCTAATTCAGATTTAGCTATCGGTATATATTTTTTGTCATTCATGAGAGAAAAGGTCATAAAGTCGTACAGTTCGGGATCTCTGTGAGACATCGGAAGATATGGGACTTCAATTTCAGCAAACTCGCGTTCGAGAGCCGGGGGCATTCTTTTTAGTTCATGACGAGTACCGGCTGGGTTGGTTGTAGCAATGATCGTTGAACCAGGTAAAACCGGATGTTTAATCTTTTCATTCATCTCATCACCTGGTTTCTTTTGTCCAATCTCTTTGAGGTGACCAAATGATTTATTGAAGTTGATTTTGAGGAATTCATCTAAACGGAGAACTCTTCCGTGATCATACTGTGGTTCTGTATCTTCTGATGATTCGTAACCAGTGAAGGCTTTAGGAGCAGCGCCATATTCTAGGAAAGTGCCCCCGCCAGGCAGGATCTTTGTGTCAAACAAAAGATCATGTTCTCCGGTTGAATCGGTGCAGGCTAATTTAACACAGAGTTCACCAGTTAACTCTCTCGCTGCAGCATTGGCCTGTTCTGATTTACCGGTACCAGGCTCGCCAACCAACAGAGGAAACCGGCCATTGGCTAAAGCAGCTTTAATAGCCTTATCTATCTCTAGACGAGAAGGCATCCATGCGAAGCCGTCTTTGGCTTCTTCATAATATCTTGCTAAGGTCTCGTAATTTTGGTTAGCAGCTAAGTCGGTATTCTCTTTGGTGTGATCTATGTTTTCGAGTCTAATGAGAGCCTCTCTCTTTAATCTTTTCTCCACCAATTCTATGGCAAGATCAGCAAGTTCTTCTTTGGCCAACTTACGAGAGGCAGCGCCTTTGATTTTTTCAGTGAATAGTTTTCTTTCGAGCTGTTTGTATTTTCCATTTAAGTCTCCAATCTCTCCTTCAAGATTCTTACTTTCCACATACAAGTCTGATTTTCTGAGATCTGCTGATTCGAGACGAGCATCAGTGAAGCTCTTTCTGAAGAGAGCGTATGCCTCCTTGTCTTCTACAAGTGCCTTGATTTGAGATTTTAATATCTGTTGTGCTTCTTCGTCCTCGGCGTCCTTTTTGCCAGTCAGTTTGAGTGTGAGTAGAAAATCGTACAGGGTCTCAGCTTTTTCTCTTGCCGATAGAGTCGCATATCTTTTAGGTAAGGTACCCGCTTTGACATCGCGGGTCACTAAACCAATGAAGCGATCGATGTCTGCTTCGTTTTTTGGTTTAGGAGCTTCTCTTTTGAGTTCTCTTTCCATACCATATATTTTTAGCATGAAAGAGGGAGAAGGGGAAGGTGGGAAA
>JACQCV010000033.1 GCA_016201465.1 Candidatus Vogelbacteria bacterium
GGTTCACCCCCTTCTACAATCGCCATTGCAGAATTCGTGGTTCCTAAATCTATCCCTAATATTTTTGACATGTTTTTTTATTTTAATTATTCACTTCTCTTAAATTGCCCTACTT
Organism: Candidatus Vogelbacteria bacterium; assembly: GCA_016201465.1. Taxonomy (GTDB): domain Bacteria; phylum Patescibacteriota; class Minisyncoccia; order Phycocordibacterales; family UBA12445; genus JACQCV01. The sequence continues at coordinate 116 of JACQCV010000033.1, forward strand.
TTACTTTTGCCGGCCTTACGACCCTCTCACTTAACATATAACCTTTTTGAAAAACTTCGGTTACGGTGTCATCAAGCTCTACCTTATTTACGTCTACCATTGCCACAGGCTGGTGTCTATTAATATCATACTTTTCTCCAACAACACCTATTTGCTTAAGTCCACGCCGTCCGAGTGAATCTAATAACTTAAAGTATATACCCACGAATCCTTGGCGCCAACCCTCTGGTACGCCATCCATTTTATCATTATCTTGTATTGCTAAATCAAAACTATCTAATACTGGCAAGAGATCTCTTATAATAGATTCATTTACCGAGTTTACAAGTCCGATCCTATCTCTTTCTTCTGATCTCTTGGCATTGACAAAGTCGGCCCTACATCTCTGCCAACCATTCAAATATTCATCCTTTTCCTTGATTGTGTCTTTGAGCTTTTTTTTAAGCTTGTTAACCTTCTCTTGGAAATCAAGAGTAGAGCCTTCTTGAGACAATTCGAAGCCATCGCCATCAATTACAATCTCATCTTCCGAATTATCTATATTTTGTTCACTACTTTCGTCTGACATATTTATCGTACTAGCATTATAAATTATTCAAGTTTCTCGTCAAGTTTTAGAAAAAATAAGAGCCCGGTCTTTCGATCAGGCTACTAAACTATCTCCTTCGGCGTCTCTGACGTCGAATGCTCTTCGCGATGGCAGTTCCCCTATACTCCTCGGGGACGTCGTCTTCATTAACTACAAGTTCATGTCGCGATCGACGAGACTTATCCTGTTGTGGACCACTCTTCTTGTTTCGGTCATAAGGCTTCTGAGGTCCATTCCGCCTTGTCTTCGAATCACGAGAAGATAACTTTCCGAACGAAGATGCTGTCGACTTCTTATGGGCCATCTCCTCGCGAACCACCTCAAGGCCCGCCAGAGTAATCTTAAGCCTCTCCATCCGACGTTTCTTCTTTGCTGACGCCTTCTCCGAAGACAACTTCTTGGACGGATCGTAAATCTTGAGTTTAGCAAGCGAGGCAAACGGGTTCAATGACGGATCACGTAGTTCTGCCAATGCCTTAAGGGTTCGTTTCTTTGCCTCCCTCTGCATGGCATCCTTTCTAAGTTCTGTCTCCTTCTTAAGTCGAGCTCTATCAATAACGACCACATTTGGGTCAACCTTGTTCTGGGTGGGATCTTCTGCGTCAAACATCGCCATCCTCCTCCCAAAGACATATATATGGCCTGGGTTAATCACGGTTATCGTTTAAAGAACCTCACTTAAAATTTTATCCGTTAGCAGTATATCACTGATTGTTTAACTTGTAAAGGGCAATCGAATTGTAACTTCTCACAACTCTAAGTAAACCATAGTTCTTTGGCACCTCAAACTCTTTATTCCTTGATATTAAAAATTTTATTTCTACTGTGATGCCCCGAAATCAGGCTAACTCCATTCACGGGTAATCCAAAATGGCTGGCCAATAATTCCTTAACTCGTTTGTTTGCCATATTTCTTTCCGCTTTTTCTCTAACGGAAACTTCAAAATAGACGCCTTTTATCTTTAAAAATAGTTCTTTTTTTGATCCTGGTGTAACTTTAACCTTAATGTACATAATTTTATCTTATTAACCACTCTGGATCTTGTCTCACCAAAAGCTTATTCTTATCTTCAGAGTGCAGTAATATTTGTTCAACAACCCTTTCCATTCTAATCCCTTGCGACCCTTTGACTAATACCAAATCTCCGGACTTAACCAACCCTCTCAGATACTTACCTGCTGCCTTAGACTCATCAAAACAGGTTATCATTTTTACATCCATACCCCCATCTAAGGCCCCTTCTGCGAAATGTTTCGCTCGCTGTCCAACGGTGATCAATCTATCGCAATATTGTGGCAATTTTTTTCCAATTTCAAGATTAGCATCAATTGTATGTTTACCCAATTCAAGCATATCACCCAGTACCACAATTTTTTGTCCCGATACTTCGATATCTGTCAAAGACTCAAGTGCTAAAGAAACGGCCGCCGGTGAGGAATTATATGTATCATCCAAAATAATGGAGTCCTCGATTCCCTCAATTAATTTTAGTCTGCCGACTGGTCTTTCATACCTTGCAATTGATTCCAACATAGATACAAAGTTTAGTCCGAGTGCCACACCAGCGGTAATTCCGGCAATCGCAGAATAAACGTTATTCCGCCCCACAATACTATTAATCTTTACGGGAATTATGTTTCCTAGATAATCAATCTTAAAGTTAATACCACTAGGAATCTTGACATGATTGTGTTCACTATATATAATATGATAGTTGGAGGCCCTAAGATTAGCATTTGGGGAAAAGCCATAAGTAATTACTTTAGCCCCCAAAACTAAATCTTTCATAGCAAGAACTTCAGGATCATCAGCATTTAAAATTAAATATCCACCAGGCCTAAGTGCCTTAACAAGCTCGAACTTTTCTTTGATAAGTGCATCCTTTCCAGAAAAGTTTTCAATATGAACAGGCGTTTTTCCTATAGTTGTAACAATAACAATCTTCGGTTTAACCCAGGAAGTAAATTTTTTTATATCCCCAGGTTTATCCGCACCTATCTCGAGAACCAACCACTCAGGGTAATTATAGGGAAGAAAGATTAACATCAAACCCTCCACAATGTTCTTGAGCCATAGATATATATCTGACCAAGCGTTACTGCAGTGCAATATTGTAAGAGGAATACCAATATCACCGTTATAGCTTTTTTCGTTTTTCCAAACCATAAAATTCGAACTCAAAACAGCTGACACAGCCTCTTTTGTACCAGTTTTACCTGCATTTCCAGTGACACCAACTATCTTGGGTTTATATTTCAACAAAATGATCTTGGCCTCTAATGTCAAAATTGAAATCACAATATATTTTACAATTGTCTTAATCATATTTTATCTATCTGGTGGAATTTCATAATAATTTAACAAAAACTTGGTGACACTGACAAACGGTTCTGCTAACGTATCTGATGAAAAAAGTGCACCATTTTTTGGGTTAACCATATACAAAAGGACCAAAAAACGAGCGTTATAAGCCGGAAAGTAGCCAAAGAAAGAATGCAAAGTTTTGTCGCTATATCCCTTTTTACCATCCGGTATTTGTGCAGTGCCAGTTTTTGCAGCCACACTATATTGTTTAATAATATACTTACCCCCAAGTAATCCGTGTTCAAATGCGTGGACAAGCATCCCAGTTATTTCTCCAGCGGTCTGTGAAGAAATTACGCGTCTTACGACCTCAACTTCTGTCGTTTTGTTAATTCCCATCGCACCATTAATCGAGTCAGCCAAGTGGGGTCTAACAATTAAACCACCATTAGCCAGAGCAGAAAGTGCTCTAATAGCACCAATTGGAGTTACTGCAATCCCTTGACCAAAGGCTGCGGTCGCGTAATCTACATCATAGTGGCTTTGCAAGTTTGAGACAAGACCATGTGTCTCACTTGGCAAATCAATGCCGGTCTTATCTCCCAATCCAAATGACTCCATGTAACTTCTAAATTTGTCACGACCCAACTTTTTCATAACAAAAACGGCACCCGTATTTAATGAGTTATCAAGCACGGCTTGCATATCAACAATTCCCATTGCCTTGTGATCATGATTCTCAATCCTTTTTCCACTCAATAACACATATCCCGTGTCATCATATTTAGTATCAGGCTTGATAACACCGGCATCAATACCGGCCGAAATCGTCAACGGCTTCACAATCGAACCCATTTCATAAACATTTTCAACAAGTGGATCTGAAAAAACTGAAGGATTTTCTTTAGTGAAATCTCCAGGGTCAAAGTCAGGTAAAAAAGAGGCTGCAATAATACGACCTGTTTTGGGTTCTACTATTACTCCTCCAATCGAATCAGGGGACCACTTGTCTTGAATCGATGCCAACTCCTTCCCCAGGTATGATTCCACGTTTGGCTCTACACTGAGTACAATATCGCCATCCACAAAAACCTGCTTATCGGTTGAAACAGTTTTTTTAACGTTAGAAAACATCTCCGCAAAAAAGTTGACATATAAGGAACTACTGTCCCTCCGTAAAATATTGTCATAAAATCTCTCAAGACCGTATCTACCAGCAAATCTATCGCCCTCAGACTTGTCTTGAGCCACAATCCCAAGCAAATGTGCCGCCAACCTACCTCCAGGATAATATCTCTGATTTTCCTTATAAACACTAATTCCTGGCAAATTTAGAGCCCGCGCTGAATCACCAATGATCCGATCTTCGGTCTTTGCAATAACTTCATATGGATCGTTGATCTTTCGAGCTTTTTCGAAAAAAGCCGCTTTATCGATTGGGATAAGTGTATTTATTTTCTGGTAAGCACTTTCAGCATCTCTAACCAAGTTAGGGTTCATAGCAAGAACATACACAGTTTTCACAGTTGCCGCGGAAATTAAACCACCACCCTTCTCCTGAAACAAAATAGATCCTCTAGAAAAAATATCCGCTACTGGTTTTTGATATTGTTGGTCAGCCATCTTACTATAGTTACCCCCATTTACAACCTGAATAAGAAAGAGCCTAACTATCAAGACTAGAGAGAACAAAATAGCAATCGCTGAGAGAAAGTAGATTCTTCTTAGATAGCTATATTTCATCCCGCAATAAGGTAAGACTGCCAGTTACATTAGGGGTTTCACTACTAAAATGGACCTTCTTAAAATCATCACTAAAGCCTAAAGTCTTAGCCATGTCGATACTGAGACTGGCTCTGGTATTCATATAGCTATTTTCTAGTTCCGCAATATCGGAGGCCATTAGTGAAATCTGTTTATCATTTTGCTCTCTGGCAACTGTATTCAAAATAGAAGAATTGATTAAATAAATATAAGAGACAGATAAAGTCAAAATCAAAAAGATCAGTATCCCCGAAATGTACCTGTTATATTCTTCAATATACAATTTAAATGTTTGGTAATTCATTATTTTAAATCTTTTGCGCAATCCTTAACTTAGCACTACGCGACCTCGGATTCAGAAAGGTCTCTGACTTAGATGGAATTATCGGTTTTTTTGTGATGACTTGAGCACTACCGTCAAACTTTCTTTCTCTAAAAAACAATTTAACAATTCTGTCTTCCAACTCATGAAACGAAATAACAACGATTCTTGCCCCAGAATTCAACATTGGCCACACATCTCTAAGCGCAACTCTCAAGGCCTCCAGTTCGTCATTCACCACCATTCGAATGGCTTGGAAAGTTTTTGTTGCGCAGTGGAGCTTTTTCGACTTGTAAAAGTTCGGCACAGAATCCTCAATAATCTTAACTAGCTCGAAGGTCGTCTTGATAGACTTTTTTGACCTTGCCACAACGATACCCAGGGCTATCCTCCGTGAAAACTGCTCACCACCGTATCCATAGATTATGTCTGCCAAACTTTCCTCGTCCCAGCGATTTAATATTTCTTCTGCCGTTAACTTACCATTATCATCCGAATTGTGAAAAGTCATTTTAAGAGGTTCATCCTTCTGAAAAGTGAAGCCGCGACCAGACTCATCAAGTTGAAACGAACTTAATCCAAGGTCAAACAATGCGCCATCTATTTTCTTAACACCTCGCCCTCTAAAAACCTCGTCCAGATCTCGAAAATTGGCATTAATCAAATCAAATTTACATTTGTCAAAGTCTTTGAATCGTATTTTTGCCCTACTCATTGCTGCTTCATCTTGATCGAACGCAATTAACTTACCGTTTTTCCCTACAGCCTCGCAAATTAATGCAGAATGACCCCCACCCCCGAACGTAGCGTCCAAAATCCTATCGCCCTCACTTATGTTAAGACCCTCGATAGCTTCTTTTAAAAGAACAGGTATATGCTCCATAATTAAATGGCACCGGCCTCACCCAACTTCTCTGCCAACTTATCTGCATCTCTCTCAATCGCACCCTTATACTCTTTCCACTTATCCTCATCCCATATTTCAAGTCGAGTATGAACTCCAATGATCGTCACCCTATCCCTTAATCCCGCAAACTCTTTAAGTACTTCAGGAATTAAAATTCTGCCAAGTGAGTCTATCTCTGTTTCAGATGCTCCTGCCAGCATAAACCTATTTATACTTCGACTGTCCGCTTGCAGCATGTTCATCTTAGAAAACTGCTCCGCAACCTTAGACCATTCTGCGACTGTATAAACGAAGAGGCAGCTATCAAGACCTCGTGTCACAACAATCTCATTCCCCATCTCTTTACGAAATTTCGCAGGCAAAGAAAGCCTCTTCTTTGGATCCAATGTGTGCTTGTGTTCGCCAATTAGCATTGTCTTTTCTTATTCCACTTCATACCACTATACTGATATTCTATACCACTAGGCACCAAATCACAAACAAAAAATACTGTGGATAACCGACAGTATTTTGAAAATTAAGCCTTTTTTATAAGTAGTTACCGCCTAACGTCAACAATTAGCCACCACCTCTCTTTTTCATGAGAGGAAAAATCTGCGCTTCGCGAATACTCTTGCCGGCTAGAAAGCTAAACAGTCTTTCTGAAACGCCGAAGCCGAAAATTGGCGGCATCCCGTACTCCATTGCTTCCACATATTCAAGATCTGCCATCTGCGCTTCTTCATCACCCGCCTCCCGCAACTTTTCTTGCACCATAAACCTCTCCCTCTGATCTACTGGATCATTTAACTCATTGAATGCCTTACCAACCTCACTACCTGCAAGTAGAATCTGGAATCGATCGACAACTCTGTTGTCTTGAGCATTCTTTTTCGCAAGTGGCTCTAGGTAAACAGGTATCCCGGTTAAAACTGCCGGCCCACCGATGGTCTTCCTTATTCTCTTCCACAACAGATCCACACCTCGGCCAATATCAATATTTTTTTCAATATCAATCTTCTGCTTCTTGAGCTGAGCCACGACAGTTTCGACCTTCACATCGCGTGGATTAAACCCATACTCCTTATTCATCAACTCATTGAAATCATAATTATCCCATTCCTGACCCAGATTAACTCTGAATCCATTTATTTCAAATTCGAGTTTTCCAAATGTCTCTTTGGCAACGGTCTGATATAATTCCTTAATCATTGGTATCCCAGTCCGAGCATCAGAGTACGCTTCATAGAACTCGAATGAAGTATAATCGTTGGCATGTTCGTGAGACATTCCCTCATTTCTAAATATTCTACCGATTTCAAATGTCTTAGGAATACCTGCCACAGCCAACTTCTTCTGCCACAATTCTCCAACAGAAATACGAAGATAGACTTCGGCATCAAGCGCGTTGTGGTGAGTAATGAAGGGTCTCGCCTCAGCGCCACCTGTCATTGTCTCCAGTACTGGAGTTTCAACCTCAACAAATCCCCTTTTCAACATAAAGCCCCTCATTGAATTCCAAAAGAATGACCTCTTTTTTATTAGTTCAGAAACTTCACGATTTAAAAGTATGTCAATATATCGCTTTCGATAACGCTCGTCCTCATCCTTAAGCCCAAACCATTCATCAGGAACGGGACGCAAGCTCTTGGCCAACATCCTCCACTCAGAACCCAAAAGTGAGTTCACACCTCTTTTTGTCACAAAAGCCTTCCCCCTCACTTCAATAAAATCACTAGAGTCGACGGTGTTCAAAAAAAGATCAAACATTTTATCACCAATGTCGTCTCTCCTTAGAATGGCTTGAAAACGAGCTGTTCCATCGAACAAATCCGCAAAAACAATCCCGCCCTGAATGCGGAGCGACATAATCCTTCCGGCAAGCACAACCTCCTCTTGCGACTCAAGGTAATTCTTGAAAGACCCAAAAAAAACTCCGTTCTCTAAAGAGCGATTGGACTCGGCCGGATAAGCCTCGTAACCAGCCTCCTTTAAGATATTTATTTTTTTAATACGTTCCTCACGTATTTCTTCGAGCGTCGACATTTTCAAAAAAATTAAGCCGACTAGATTACTCAACCGAAACTACAATATAGTTCACCTTACCCTTAGGGGTAACCACTACAAACTTCTCACCAACCCTCTTACCAAGCATAGTCATACCAAGTGGGCTTTCGTTTGAGATTTTACAACTCAATATATCCGCTTCTTCTGAACCGACAATTTTACACTTCCTTGTTTCCGATTCCCCATCTTTTTTTATAATAGCAGTTGACCCCATGGTGATCATTGAACCGTCATTTTTCGCAGTTCCCTCTGCGACAACGACCGCTCTTTTTAATATATCTTCGATGACTGTAATTCTGTCCTCAAGTTCCGCCTGAGCCTCACGAGCCTGCTGATACTCGGCATTTTCAGAGAGGTCGCCGAGAGATTTTGCAAATTCTAGTGCCTCGGCTATTTCTTTTCTTCTTACTGTTTTTCCCTGCCTTAGCTCTTCCTCAAGCTGTTTTAATTTTTCCTTTGTTAAATATTCTACGTTTTTTGTATTCATATTCTGATATACTATACTGTTTTACGATCAAAGTCAAAAAGAAAAATCCCGCACCATGTTTGGTACGGGACAAGTATCTGCTAACTACGATTCACAGCAAGGATAAGAGTTCGACTGTCTCGCCCATCGCGGCGGTTACTGCCGTACGATGGATCGCTGTATGTGTCCACATCATCTGTCTCCATCTGCATTTTCGAAACCCCACGACGAGATAGGGCGGCAAACCACATTGCCTTAAGATCAATTCGTCCCGTTTCATACGATCCGCAAATAGCCTGTCGGCCATAAGTTACAATAATATTTTCGGTCAGCTTGCGATTCGCCTCGCCAAACCTTGAATCATCCCATTTGTGAACGAAATACTTGGGAGCAATGCTACAACCGATAAAGCTTCGCAACATCTGCTCTTCTCCAAGATTAAGCATTGCATGAGCGATAATCGGCACACTAAAACTTGTCATATTTTCACGGCACACGTGACCAGCACAAATTTCCTTAGTATCTATATTCTGAATGAGCCCGATTGGACAATCTCCTCCGAGTATGCCGAATGCGCTGCCGCTTGATATTCGCTTTAAACCATCGGCCGTAATACCACGCCAAAGTGATGCCCTGAGTGAGATCGGAACTCTGTTTGGAAGCAAATCCTCATAAGTAATCCAAGATCTATTCTCGGGACTTGGTATGAAGACATTTTCAATCAGAAGATCATCACATATTTCGCCCAAAACATCGAGAGCTTCCTTTGCGGCAACTGATACATTCTGTTCTTTTGATGAAACAGTCCGAAGCTCATGCCAAGATCTAAACCCATCAAGCCCAAAGTAGTAAAGATCCAGTGAACCATCCCATAAACTCTGATGTAGTGTTGGCTTGATCATATTATCATCCCCGACACATCTTTTGGAGCGCAAGAATAGCTATACGTGCGGCCTCTTCCTCACCCTTCACGCCAAATTCATTTGTTTGACGATTAGCATAGATTGCATCAATAGCACCAGCCGCATAACCACCGTGAGTGGTACACCATACAAACAGCGTTGCCTCCTCCATTGAGTAGAATAGTACTCCCCGCTGGGTCAATTCATCATGCAACGCTCTAAGCCTGGGTGGAACATATCCATTATCATCTGGTCTAGCTTGACCTTCATTAAAACAAGTAGTCGTTGCGCCAATGCCCACAAAATGCGGCAGCCCAAGCTCTTTTGCCGCCTCGGTTAGTTTTGAAACAACCCGATAGTCTGCAACCGCCGGATATTGAATTGGCGCCCAATTCTCACTTGCACCATCCAGCCTAACCGCACCAGTACAGATTACAGAGTCACCAATCTTAGGTTCCTTCCACAAGGTCCCACAAGAACCAACTCTAATAAATATTCTGGCCCCCGAACGAACTGCCTCTGGTAGCACAATACCGGTCGTAGCGCTACCCATTCCAGTAGTCACAACAGAAATTGGCATGCCACCAACTTTACCCGTAAACGACTTTAGGCCACGGTGATCTCCAACCTTCTTCGCTCCAGTGAAAAGTGTCGTCGCGATCAACTCTGCGCGCCCGGGATCGCCCACCAAAATACATGGCGGAGCTAGATCACCTGATTCTGTTTCAAGATGATATTGTTTACCAATTGCAGTCGTTGGTTTGTCTGCCGCAATTACATTAGCCATTTTGTCCTCCTTCATCTCTGTACTTAATTCCTATATTCTGAGGTCCAAAAGGGAATGGGTACAAATCACCGATATGGGCCAAAAAGAGATCTCCACTTTTGGAAAGCGTGTACACGGGTGTCAATATCACACCATCACAGTTTTCCCAAACAATCTGCCTACAATGTCCGCACGGCCAAACTAATTCGTTATTACACGGACAAAGAACTACCGGTTTGTGAACAATATCGTGATCCAGAATTGGTACATCAACGTCTAGCAATGCCCCCACCAGGAAGAGTCTCCTAATTCTTACACTCCCTTCCGTTGTGACCATACTATCAATCACATTTTGTTCAGCATGTGTGGTCTGAGAATATGAACATCGCTCAACATTACAGCCCGCATAGACTTTACCACTTTCACTTTCAACTGCAGCGCCGACCCCAAACTTTGAATATGGTGCTTGAGAATTTTTCCTAGCGGCAATTGCCACGCGAATCATTTCAGCAAAGTTTTCATCTAGGGACATCTGATCCAACCTACCCAAATTTACGATCTGGGGCTGCCCGCCCCACCACTTAGTTATTTGTGTCATTTACAACCTCCTTACTGTACGTACTATCAATATTTCAACGAACTATCTCGATATATAACTACCACACAATACAGTATTAGTAAATAAAATCCCCACGCCATTTCTGGCACGAGGACAAAAGTCAACTCACCTGCGAAGCTTTATACTTTTTCTGATTCCGAGGATTTCTGTACAGATCCAAGTACAGACGCCTACCCGTTTCAACACCGGTTATCATTTCGTCTGCCATATCATTCCACGACCACGACTTACCGGTTGTACCAATGGCAGGCTTGTCCATCTCGTCTTCTCCAATCTCTTTCGCAAGTTCTTTTCTCATAAACTCAATGAACTTTAGATCGGGATTCCAGACTTCACCGTTATCACTCAAAGAAGTCCTCCTTTCTGAATGTAGGCAAGGATTGAGCGCTCCGCGGAGTCTACCAAGTACGTTAGCTTCTGAAGTTCTGTCACAAAATGATCTTCCTGGCCCGTTGGAACCGAAACCCTGCCTTGTCCGAGCCGTTCATAAAAGGAAGTAAGTTGTAACCCAAGGGCTTCAATCTTCGCAGTTGCGAATAGCTTGGTAACCCCAGGTTTAAATATCACAACAACTACCCCATCTTCGAATTCAGGCCTATTCTCATCAACAGGATTATAAATCAACATGATCTGTCTCCTTTTCTTTCACGCCACCGTTACAAGTTCAACCAAAAGAATCTTGCCACCAATCCTCTTGGCAACCAAATTTACTTTCTTACCAACCAACTCCGCCAGTTCATCGTTCTTAATATCTGGATAAAGGAGCTCGGTCTCTGATCGAAGCTCCCACCACTGGCTCTTGCTATGCTCGGGACGAAAAACAAATCCTTGATGCTCGCTCTTACTGCCAGTGTTCCTTGTCTCAACTGTAATCGTTCCAATCTCCTGATAAAACTTCTCATCTCTTATCATTCCGCACGCCTCCTTCGGTGTACCAACAAATATCAAAGATCTAATTATTCTAAAAAATTAGCACATCAGGCCGCCAGAGTAAAGACTCGCTATTTAAGATTTCTCAAGAGTGACGAGACAAATCTTTTGGTCTTATATACAAGATACCAAAATTTATCTCCAACAATATCGTGGAAATCTCCGTATTCTATCATCCTTCCTCCGAAGCGGCGCTTGAAGTCACTGAAGCCTGACCACTTTTTATAGAAAATATAGTTGCAATTTTCGGGAGCGTAACCACCAAAATTGTAAATTTTGTATCCCAATCTTTTAGACTCTTTAATAGCCTCCCATTGTGCTAGATACGTATAGCCAACCCTGCGCTCTGAATCATCAGAACCACTGAATAGGAAATAAACAGTATCGCCAAATTTTAAATACAAATTAACGAGCAATACTTCACCTCCATAACTACCCACGGTCAAAAAAGCGTTCCTATCTTTTTCGCAGGCATCAAATATTTTTTGATAATACTCTACCGTAAAATGCGAGAACTCATCTCTAGCTGCTGTCTTCGAAATCAGTTCATAAAATTTATTAAAATATTTTCCAAAACTTTCCCTAACAATCTCAACAGTGACTCCAAGACGTTCCGCCTGTCGAATTGTATACCTATTCACTTTTTTCATCCAAGCCAATAATTCTTCTTCCGATTTATTTATGTCCAATATCCACTCAAACTTCGGCTGATAACTCCCGTCGTATAGATATTTAGGGGCCACACTTCCAATCAACTCTCGCACTTGGGGTCTAAGGCCCCAAGTAGGATCAAAACGCAGGAAAATAGCGCGCTCTTTCATTAATAGATCCAAAACAAATTTGTCAAAATCGTGCATAAATTCGACGCCCGGCTCTTTAAAAAAGACCGGCCCGTGTGGAACATAAAGATAACTTTTGCCATAGGCCATATTATTTTTTACAACCTGAAAAACTCCGACTGTTTTTGAACTCTCTTCTACTGAATATCTCCAGACCTTTTTACTATTCATACTCTGCCACTCACCGTAAAAAGCATTCTGAGTTAGTGGCAAACTCTTACCCTCCGTCAGGTTCTCATATTCGCCCTTATTTATTTCCCTAAAAATGTAAGCCATCTTACTTAAAATACTCGGGCGTGTTTACTGCCATCCATTCTATCAGTTTCCTAATCGCCAAGTTTGCACCAACGGTGTTTTCTCTCGGCCCCTTCTCCATAACCAACGCAAAAGAATATTTTGGATTGTCATACGGGAAGAATCCAACGCCCCAGGAATTCACTAGAGCCTTACTTACCCCCAATTCTGCTGTTCCTGTTTTCGCTGCAACTTCTACTTCTGGCACATTAAGAGCCCTGGCAGTACCATCTGCGTCAGTGACACCCTTTCTCATCCCTTCTTTTACCACATTAAAAATTTCTTTGGGAATATCAATAGATGAATATTGTACGCCAATATTTCCCTCGCCGTGAAAAACTCGTGGAGTAATAAGTTTACCATCAGTCGCGATTGCACCTACAGCCCGTACCATCTGAAGTGGAGTTACGAGAAACCCATACTGACCAATCGAGCTATGGTAAGTATCACCAATACGCCATTGGTCCCCCTTAAAATTCTTCGACTTCCAAGCTGGAGAGGGTATATTACCTTCGCCTTCTTTGTCTAAAGCAATGCCGGTAGTTGTTCCTAAACCAAACATTTTGGAATATTCCTCAAGCTTGTCAATTCCTAGCCCCTTTTGCCCCTCAAAACCTCCACCGATTTCATAGAAATATACATCAGACGAAACAGACAGAGCACGTCTCATGTCCACCCAGCCCTGAACTCGCCAATCTTTAAAAATAGATTGTTGATCAGGAAAGAATGGATTAGGAATCGCTATATATCCTTTACTTTGTATTTTCTTTTCGGGAGTGATTACACCCTCCTTCAGGGCGGCCATGGCAAATATCGGCTTAACGATAGATCCCGGGGTATAAGTACCAGAAACAACTCTATTCAGAAATGGCATATTTTTGTCGTTAATATACTTACTTATAGCATCTCTATCATCACCCTTCGATAAAACGGCCGGTTCATATTCTGGATAGCTCGTCATCGCTATAATTTCTCCAGTTCTCAGATCCATAATAACACCGGCACCACCCTTGAAATTATATTCGCCGGCCAAGTTTTTAATATATTCATAAAACTTTTTTGTGATTCTCGAGTCTACTGAGAGTGTTATATTTCCACCAGCAGATCCTGGTTCATAAAGATATTCAGACTGGATTTCACCATGAGCATTAACCTCAATGATCTTGGAACCATCTTTGCCACGCAACCAATCGTTATATTTCTTTTCAACTCCGTCTTTACCAACAACATCTGTGGGATCTGTAGTTGTGGATATACTGATTTGATCTTGTGACGGAAATCCAACATAGCCAATCAGATGCGCAAGGCCACTTTCGGGCATATAGGCACGACCTGAACGTTCACTCCACGCTAATTCAACTCCATTCCTATCATAGATCATCCCACGTGGGGATGGAACAGGAATCCTTTTTAAACTATTTGATGCACTTCTTGTAAAAAAATACTCTCCAGATATAACCTGTAAAAAATATGACCTACCAACAAACACTATAAGCATAAGCATTATAAAAACCCCAAACACAAGAATAGCGGCTTTTGCAATTGGTTTCTCGATTCTTCCCTCAAACATGTCAACATCAAATGAAGGGAGATTACTAGAATCTAAAAAAATTTGATCAGGATCAAGGTCTATATTTTTTTTTACCTGCCTGCCGGTAGACAAGTTCCTTTTTTTAGGCATAAAATCTTAAATATTGTTTGAACCTAGCTAAAATTATATACAATAAAACACTGATTACAAAAAGTACAGGCCTAGCCACTTGCGTGTAGCCAATTTGAACCCCGTATAAAGTGTCAAAAAGTAATCCAAAAAAAATAAGTTCGTAAAAACTTTCATACAAAAAGAAAAAGTATATGATCGCTGACACTACCAACCACCACGAAAAAATAACTACTCCAACAAAAATTATCAAATCGAAGCAAAGTCTATTCCACAACATTAATTTTAGGACTCTTTATTACACGCACAAATCTGGCCGATTTAATATTGAAAGGAGATCTGGCTAAAACTTTTTGAGATGCCGTTGTCTGATCGATCTGAGTATATTCTACTACCCCTAATAAATATGAATTACTCCCTGGGACAACCAATGAATCTCCCTTACTAATCAAACTAGAGCTTGGTAACTCAATGTAATAGTTTCCAGACCCAAAACCCTCCGCTACTGCATGAAGAGATTCTTTACCAGAAATAATTACGTCTGTCGAAACACCATTACCAGCATAAAGTTTAATCTTTGCTGAATGAGAAAATACTTGACTCACCTCACCAATCAACACATTATCTGCATATAGGACACTATCTCCAACCAATAATCCACTATCTATTCCTGCATCTACAACCAAACTATCGTATGGCGGAACATTGGGGCCAGTCAAAACTGAGACGAGAACCGTACTATCGTTTTTCCCCACATAACCCATCTCTCTTATGAGATCTTGATTTTCTTTCCGAATCGCATCCATTGATTCTAACTGAACTCCAACATAATCGATCTTGGCACGCAATGCCCTATTCTCGACTGTTAACGATTGTTGAGACCTTAAAAAAACCGGGATAGAACTCATAGTATCGTTGATGTCATTTTCCACTCTCCAAAGTGGATTAGTTACATAAGAAAGCACTCCAAAACCAACAGACAAAATTGGTTCCGAAAAAAAATAAAATAACACACCGATCGAAATTAAAACAACGATGACTTTAATATTTTTTGTTTTTTTAAGATTATCTTGGCGGTAACTCATCTTCATTATCAATCAATACCTCTTTGTAGTTATCCATATCTTCAAGGACTATACCAGTACCACGCACCACCGCCGTCAGCGGGTCGTCGGCAATATAGACTGGTATGCCGATTTCTCTTTCGATAACCGATTGCAAACCGTGTATCATTGACCCTCCACCAACCATAACAATTCCCCTGTGCATTATATCTGAAACAATCTCCGGTGGAGTCATCTCAAGCACCTCCTTAACAGAATTAACCAGAGTATTAAGTGATCCAGACAATGCCTCCCTAATATCTTTGTCAGTTATCGCAACCTCCCTTGGTAAACCAGTAACAAGATCACGACCCCGAATCGATGCTTCCATTAATACATCTTGTTCACAGGCCGAACCAATTGCAATTTTGACATCTTCGGCGGTTTTCTCCCCCAACAATATTTTAAACTCATCGCGAACATAAGATATAATATCTTCATTAAACTTATCTCCGGCTACACGTAAATTTTTAGCCCTCACAATTCCGCCTAGTGAAATAACTGCAATATCGGTAGTCCCCCCTCCTATATCGATTATCATATTCCCCACAGGATCCTTAACTGGCAAATGTATACCAATAGCTCCCGCCATCGGCTCTTCAACAATAAGCACGTCGCGCGCACCTGCATTAATCCCAGCATCTCGAACGGCGCGCCGCTCAACATTTGTAATCCCTGACGGAACACCAACTAACAATCTGGGGCGTACCATTTTTTTTGCGCTGTACTCTTCGGCTTTTTTTATAAAGTAACTAAGCATCTCTTCCGTAACCTCAAAGTCTGAAATAACTCCATCAACCAATGGCCGAACTGCCACAATATGCGCCGGCGTTCTACCAACCATCTGCTTGGCTTCTTTACCAACAGCCACGATTCTCCCTGTTTTCTGATTAACCGCAACAACCGAAGGCTCGTTAATAATTATCCCCTGCCCGCTCAAATAAACCAATGTATTTGCAGTACCCAGGTCTATACCAATATCACTCGAAAGAAATTTATAAAACCTGCCTTTCATAATTCTAATATTTCGTTTAAGGTCACCATTTTTACTTCTCCAGTCTTTCGATTCTTAACTTCGTATGGACCATCAGTACCTGTCTTACTACTTACGACAATCCTCCATGGAATACCAATTAAATCAGAGTCGCCAAACTTTTCCCCTGCACGTAGGTCCCTGTCATCATAAAGGACAGAGACGCCATTCGAATTTAATTTGTCATATAGCTCTATTGCCTCTTTTCTCACGGAGTCGCCAGTGTCGCCGCCACCCACAATCTCAATTAGATGAAATTTAAAAGGCGCAATCGCTTCTGGCCACACCAACCCTTTTGCATCGGCAAAAATTTCCACAACAGTACCCATCAGTCTACCAAGGCCTATGCCATATGCTCCGTTAATAACCGGCTGTTCGTTCCCATCCTCGTCCATAAAATTTAGTCCCAACTCTTTAGTATAACGCGTACCATATTTGAAAATGTTGCCAACTTCAATAGATTTCTCCTTGCGTAACTTCGAGCGCTCAATTCCCAAGCTCTTGAGAATATCGTCCTGCATAACCTCATCGTTTACGGCTATTCTCTTTTCTTCATCTATATATATAAAATCCTCACCGGCACCACACACCGTCTGGAATTCATGGCTAAACTTACTAAACATTCCCCCGGAGGCAAAAGTAAAGTAAGTCCTATCGCCAATTCCAACTCTTTCAAATATTTTTTTGTAAGCTAACGCAGCTTTATCGTAGAATGCATCAAGCTCCGCTTCTGATCTACAGAACGAATACATATCTTTCATCAAGAATTCCCGTCCGCGCATTATTCCCGACTTCGATCGCAATTCATTTCGGAATTTAGTTTGAAATTGATAAGTATAAAGTGGAAGATCGCGATACGAACGAACATGCTCACTGACCATTCGAACCATCGGCTCTTCATGAGTTGCTCCAAGTCCGAGAAGGACATCGTTTTTGAGTTTTGTTTTAAACCAAACATCAACGACATCGTCAGACCAACGGCCGCTCTTGTTCCAGATTTCAGGATCCTGCAAAGCAGAAAGAGAAACCTCTTGGCAACCAAGTGCATTCATCTCCTCGCGAATGATGTTTCGTATATTTTCAATAACACGCAGACCTAAAGGCAAATAATCGTAGACTCCTGCCATTTCCTTATGGATAAATCCGGCACGAATCAAAAAATTTGCATTTGCCGAAACTTCATTCTTTGGGCCCTCCTTTCTCGTTTTTGTGAATAGATGTGACTGCAACATTGCCACATATTACCCCAAAAGATTTAAGAAAGCAAAATTGACGTTATATTATAATTCTCTGGGCCATCTCTAGATCATTTAGATCTGCGATCGGGTGCCAGAAAGTGGCAGGTATGACACTAATTTTATGGGATGAAGCGAGAGTACCAATCATCGGGGCCAAAAGCTGCTCGCCATTCGGGCCAATAATTACGGGCTCGTCAAAAATTTTCTGGTTCAATTTATAGACACCGATATTGGCAAGTGATCCGCAAAACACTTTTGGCTTTTCTACCAAACTCTCCAGATATCCATAATCATCAAGTTTACAGATTCCGAAACGTTCAGGTGAGATAGTTTCATTCGCAAGTAGGCTCAGACCATCAGATTCAACGACCTTCAAAAGATCATCTCGTGCATAAACATCATCCCCTGATACAATTAAAAATTCACCGCCCCCTAGAACATTAGATGCCATTTTGATTGCATGAAATGTACCTTTCGGCACAACTTGAGTAATATAATCAATTCTTCTTCCAGCAAATCTTTTTCCAAAATAGTATTCGATCTTATGGCCGAGCCAACCGATCACAATAATTACGGTAAATGAGCGAATTCAGACCTTCCAAACCTGGACGAGCCTACATCGTTCGAGGCGTTCAGGGTTCTGGCAAGTCGACAGTCGCCAAAGATCTCGTCGCATCGGCGGGTTCCAACGGGAGGATACACTCGACGGATGACTACTTCCTCGATGACCAGGGGAACTACAACTTCGATCCCAGGAAGTTGCCTCAATTCCACGCTAGAAATCTTGCCGCATTCGAGGAGAGCCTCAAAGCTGGTCTAGACATCGTGGTATGCGACAACACCAACTCCAAGCGATGGGAATACTATCGTTACATGGCTTTGGCACTCAAGTACGGCTACATCGTCGCCGTCGTCGCGCTTCCTCATCCCGATCCGGAGATCGCCGCCAAGAGGAACAAGCACGGGGTCCCCCAGGCAGTAATCGAGAAGATGATCGCCAACTGGGAACAGTGATAGAGAAGGTTGAAAGACCACAAGCGCTATTTGCAAGAAATTGCATCTAGCGCTTTTTTTGCATAAAAAAACCGCGATGCCAATTGACATAGCGGCGAGAATCACAAAAAAGTTAATTAATCATTTGTCCGAACAAAGTGAATCTGTCCGTACTTTTCTATGAACACTAAGCCCTTGACCACCCTCTCCATAACACTTTCAAGAGAGACGAGGGTGGTATCTACCAGAAACTTATTTCTAGGAATACCGACTTCTGCCAGACCACGAAAGAGCTCCCTATATTTGATAAGATCCGCAACCGTGTGATACTTCTCCGTCAGATCCTTACCAGCCGAGGCAAGCCGCTCCTGACATATATCAACAGACGCATCGAGAATAATGTAGTACTCATCATCCTTGGGTTTAACCGCTGGGTCATCAGTCATCTTGGTTGGGATTCCTCTATCCTGCGCTTTATAGCCAGAACCATTAAGTCCAACTACAAGACTGGTCTTACCTGTGCCATCATTTCCGTCAACTACAATCATGAGATTCTTGATTTCACTCATTCTGACTCTCCTTCATTATCTCGTACATACTTGGCGAGCCAAACTTTGAACTCGTCCAAAACGTGCTTTCTATGACTCCGCAGATTCTTGCGCATAGAGTCGAGCTCAGCGTAAGTCTTTCCAAACGTGTCCTGACCCACAAAAACCGGGTCATAACCGAACCCATTACTACCCTTCGACTCTTCCGCAATCCAACCAAAACTCTCTCCCATACGCTTAAAGAGAATCTTACCCGTTGGATCAGCAACTACTAGATAGATCCTGAAGGACGCCGCGCGATGTGGTTGTTCAACACCCTTCATCAACTCAAGAACTCTGAGTCCGTTCTTGATGTCAATTTCTCCCCGCGGAGTATCACTCGGAATATGTTTAATCACTCTGCCAGTCTTTGCATCAATTTCGCAATCTGAGAACCTAGCAGACCAGGGTCCAGGCAGTCCACCTAAGGCCGGGACAACTAGTCCCGAGTCCTCAGAGATAGTAATGCCGCCCGTTGACTTTGCGAACGCTCTTGCCTTGACAATAGCGCTCGCCTCAAAATCATCATCAACTTCTGCAACATCAAGATGTTCTGCTGTCTCCCGAGAACCAAGATCAAAATGTCTGAAACGTCCACAATCTTGACTGATCTCCCCAAATACAAGATCACCTAGCTGTGAAATAAACAAACAAAGATCGTAACAAACAATATTCTTTTCGTTCAGGAAATCAGAGAGGGCATCATACACCCTCATTGCTGTCAGCCGAGCTCCAGCGGTGTTGATATGCCAATCCGCCATAGAATCTGGAAGAATTTCGTCGGCCAGACGATTTCCCTTATCATCTAGAAGCGGGTTCCTCCAGTCAAAACGAACTATTGCATTCGGATAAGGTTCATCATTTTGAAACACAAAGTCTTCATAAAGACCGTGCTTCTTCCGGACCTGGCAACCAGCCATTCCGAAGTAACGATGTTTCGAGGTTCCTGAGTGCATCCGCTTAACCACAACCTCAATCGGAGGCGCGACGAAGTGCGGATACTGTTCTTGGTCCGCTGGCCAATCACTCGGCCTAAAGGGGTTCGGATTCTGCTCCGTCCTTGGCTGAAGCATCAAGTCAGCCAAAACAAATCGATCATTGATCTCCTGGTACGCATGTTGAATTCCAGTCCTCTTCAAAACCTCAGTGAAAATCTTACTTGCCCGCAAACGTAATACGTCCGAGCCTTCCACAACACCGCAACGATTCGCGGTAAAGCTATAGATCGTTGGCTTGAAGCGAATCACAACTAAACAATTACCTGCGTATCTAACTTCTTTACTCTCCCCCTCTATAACGAGAGGCAAAGTCTTAAACTCTTCATTCGTTAGGGTATCGATGTTAACGCTCATTTTTTCCATCCTCCGTAATCGTCCAGTTTATACAATCCTCTATCATCTCAATTTTCTTACGAGTATCGAGACCCCTCAACGAATCCCGATTCACAATCAAATTCGTTGAACTTTCCAAAATAGTATCGATGATCGTAAGACCATTAGCGGCGATAGTGGCACCAGTCTCCGTGCAATCGAACACGATATCGGCGATATCAGGAGCGTAAGCTTCAGTTGATCCCCACGTCTGAATCGTGATATGGGAAAGTCCATGGCGAAGAGCCCAATGACTTGCCAACCTCTCATACTCTGTTGCAATGAGAAGTGGCCGCTTGGGAGGATTTATCAAAATATCCTCCCTTCCCTTTGGCACCGCAACAACGACCTTCACCTTGTTTAAATGCAAGTCAAGAGTGGGAATCACATTTTCATAACCATTCTCCTCGACAAGATCCAGTCCACAAAATCCAGCGTCAAAGTTTCCGAGCGCCACAAGTTGTGGAATCGCCCGAGGTTTAACGATCATCGCCGTCACGCCAGGAATATTGCACGTCAGTTTGTAGTTTCTTTCATTTCCATCTGAATCGAAAGTGATCTCCGCTTCTTTAAGCAACTCGATCAAATCCTTATACAGACGTCCTTTTGGCAACGCTATTCTCATGTTGTTTCCCTCTTTTTTCGAACGGGCCCCATTAGCTTCGAATTTACAAGGTCCTCGGTTCTCCTCATCTGCCTGTCGGCAGACAAGGCCAGACCATTGCAAATCCGAACTAATTTCGCCCTTTACCCAACACTAAATGTCTTGATCTCAGTTCAGATTCTATATCTTTCCAATCTAAACCATTTTTTGTGGCCAGAACGGAAAGATGAAAAAGCAAATCGGCAATCTCCCAGCGAAGATTATCTCTGTCAGTGAAGTTAACCACCTCAGAGCTCTCCTCAAAAATCTTATCAATAAGTAACTCAGAATTTTGGAAGAGCTCAGTTGAATACGAACCTTCCGGCATCTCGCTCATTCTCTTTGCCAATGTACTAAACATTACCGACAAGGAAAACTCCGCCGAACCAAAACAGCTCCGTTCACCCGTGTGGCAAGCCGGACCCTTCTGTCTAACAACAAAAAGAAGTGCGTCCTGATCGCAATCGAAGCGACATGATACAAGCTCTTCTGTGTTGCCTGACATTTCGCCCTTTCTCCAGACCTCTTTGCGAGACCGGCTGAAATAAATCCCTCGACCCTCACGAAGCGCGAGAGTAAGAGACTCCGGCGAACTGTACGCAAGCACTAAAACTTGCTTGGTGGTTTCTTCCTGCACAATCGTCGGCACAAGTCCGCCCATTTTCTCGAAGTCGACTGTCTTAACAATCGTTTCCGCAAGATCAAGTGCACCAGTATAAAGTGCCATCCCGATCTGAACACTAACTCCAAGTCGCATGAGCTTGGCAGCCTCATAAGATGTACTAATACCTCCGGCAATTGTAATTGGCCGGCCAAGCCCCTTCTGCAGTGTAAGAACGCTCTCTTCAGAAATTCCAGAGAGGCATCCCTCACTCTTTATGAAGGTCACCAGATATCCACTGCAAAATTCTTCGATCTCTTTGGCGCGGGCCGTAAGGCTAACGCCAGTTGAGTTCGTCCAACCTCTATCCATGACTGTCCCATCAATATGATCGAGAGCAACAATGATTTGATCAGGATTAAAGTTCCGCAGAAATTCCGGCGTGGCCATTGTGCCGATAACCAGTTTCTTTGCGCCTGCTCGGAGCAACTTTTTGCCGTATTCAACATCCCGAACACCACCACCAACGTAAACCTCAGCCTCATGGCAAATCTTCGCAACAAGATCAAAATTACTACCCCTACAAAAGACTGCATCAAGATCAACTACGGCTACTGGTCCATACCGATTAAACTCTTTTGCGAGAATAACAGGTGAGATGATCGAAGTCAGAATAGGATCCTTACCCCGTCTAAGCTGTACTGCTCTACCATCCATGATATCAATACTAGGAATGAGCATTGTGCCTCCCTATCCCGACCGAAATGTCGGGCTTCTATTAACAACTTTATGTTTTCAACGATCTAGCTATTTGCTCAGTAATTCTAAACACTTTACGTCTTTTGTCAATGCACCAGTGCACGCTATAATACACTCGTGATTTCCGATAGCTCAAAGTACTCATTTTTTTATGAACTTGGAGTTTTGTTGTTCATTTTTTTTATTTTTTTTACACCCATCCAGGCCACACTAAATAAAACCTTGAGTCTAAAGATACTGGAGTTTTCTCTAATTAATGCCGTTATTGTTTTGCATCTGACTCTATTTACTTTCTATAATCAATCGCTCCTAAAATTAATTGCAAAAAAACTAAAAAAATCCTTTGTATTTTTAAAATCAGAATCCTTACGCATACCGATTAATTTAATCTTAGGCATCCCGTTCGTTTGGTTTCTTTCGAGTTTATACATCTACTCCGTAAGCTATCTTGAGGGTAGTAATTGGATTTTAAGAATTTCTTCAATTATCTACCTAGCTGGCACATTCTGGTACCTATTCTACCTGATCAAATACGATCAATCACCAATCTCGGCTCTCTGGTCGATGTTAAGTTATGAAGAATACAAAAATGAACCCAAACAAACTAAAAACAGGCATGTCTTAATCTGGTTTGCAAATCTCGTAATTTTTTATATCTTTGCCATTAATCTAGTAGGTTTCTTGCGAGCCAATATGGCCGAAACAATGAATATTTTAAATAGCTCGAAAATTTCAACCGAAGGATTTTTTTTGATTCTAAGATATTCCCTATGGTCTCTAACAATATTGGTGTGTTTTGCCGGGTATCTTTATTCACTCATTAGTGTATTGTGGGGTAAACATGTACGTAATATTGACTTCACCGTCATCGGCTGGCTAACAAATGGCTTCTGTTATCCCCTGTTTGGTATAATAATTTGGCAAATGGTTCCATCACTCCATGGGGGCACCCTAATTATTACCTCCGGGGTTTGGCAATACTTCATGCTAAGCTTAGAACTTTTTTTGAATGTTCTTTACACATTGTCGATAATAAATTTAGGCATGATGTTTGGAGTTATGTCTGATAAAGGATTAAAAACTACCGGCTTCTTCAGCGTTACGCGACATCCGAACTATACACTTGAAAGCATGATGTTCATCGTCCTTTATTCAAGTGGTCTCTCCAGTATCGGCCAATGGCTTGCTGTAAGTATGTACTTCTTTATCTATTGGCTACGTTCTGAGCGTGAAGATAATTTCATGAACTACTCAAATCCCGGATACGCTGCATACAAAAAACAAACTCCATATAAATTTATCCCTGGATTGTATTGAGTGAACAACTGCGTGAATTTAGGAAAATGCTCGAATTTACAGCGAGGTCAGACCATTGCAAATTCGACATTTCTCCTCCATTCACCCAAACAAAAGAAGCCCCTCACCTTTCGGATCGGGGCTTGTTCCTACTTCGCTCTTTTGAACTAGGCAGGACACGTGAGCTTTCGCTCGTTCTACAGATTGTAAGTGGTGCAGGATGACTCGGCCTGGTTCTTGCCGATGTGTCGACATCCGATCCATTGACCAAACTGGTCATAGCACGACTCGTTGTGTTCCGAACCGAGTCCAATCGCATCTCCGAACGTTCCCTCGGTCGTCTTACCGGACTCCTTGAGAGGCGCCGAGACAATGGCAGCCTGCACGGCCGCTCTCACCTGAAGTTCGATGATGTCGGGGTGACACGGATCGCCAGTTGACCTCAGGATCTCGATGGCTCGCTTGGCAGTGCCACGACCGAAGCCGTAATCGTACTGCCCAGCGATAATGCCACTCTCTTCGGCATTCGTGAGGTCGAGCTTGAGTCGCTTACCGTTCAAGTAATCAAACCCGATATACTCGTATCCCTTCTCCCAGATCTCAAGAATGAGGGTCTCGGCGTCCGACTCGGTGATCGTATCGGGACCGAGGTCCTTCGTGCCGTGGCCCATCTTCACCGCTGCATTGTAAAGCGCGGCGAGAACTGCTGCAACGGCAAGACCCTTGGTGTCGATGAGCGACTCGGGAGTGATGGTTCGATCAAATCCCATGGTAATCTTTCTCCTTCGTTAATTGAAGTTCATATTTGGTATAAACTAACCACTACCGCCCACTCTTCTTCGTATTCTCTTTGAACTTACGAAGATTCTCCACCCACGTTTCCTTTGGAGTATTGTGATTGTCACTTACTACCGAATCATCAAATGCGTGGTATGTAAAGTACCCACACGGGCACCGATACTGGAACCACTCATCGTCGCTTTCGACGTCGAATGGCTCCTTACACATTGGACACTCGCCAGAAAGGGTCATCTTGATCGCCTTCTTGAAACCGTGAGAACTCGCAGAATTAATATCAAAACCCATGACATTCCACCTCTTTGTCAGAACATTGAGTTTGTTTACTTACAATTTTAACTCAAAGAACTACCAAAAATATGCTGACAGTATAGCATGCTAGTATTATCTTGTCAAGTTATTTTTAAACTGCCTTTATTTATATCGGTTTTATTAAACTACGGATATCTCCATATGTAACCCACATCATTAGACCAAGCAAGAACAAAAATCCGGCGATGTTTAAAGCGTTCACTATTTTAGGGTGAAGAGGTCTACGGATTATAGACTCTATTAGTAAAAATAAAAGTCGTCCGCCATCAAGGGCAGGAAATGGCACAAGGTTTAAAACAGCCAAATTGGTTGAAATAAGAGCAGTCAAAGCCAAAAGGTATCCAATCCCAAAACGTGCCGCATCACCAACAACACCGATTAATCCGATTGGTCCAGAAACCGAAGCAGATAAAGATGTACCAACAAAAAATCCTAAAATAAAACGAAACAGCCCAGAAGCTGTAGAGGTAAATAATGAATAAACTGCCAAAAGTCCAGCATGAAAAGCTTCAAAAAAAGGGAGTTTGACGATACCAACACTGTCCATTGAAATTCCAATACCCGGCCTGTCTCCGACAACTCCCCTTTTTGGAGTTACAATTGCCACCTTGGTTTCAGCTCTGTAGTCTAGAGGACCCATGCCAATACCAACCAACAAGCCCGAATCAATTGGTTCCTTATATCCTACAAAAATCTGCTCCGATCCGTGAGCAACGATAAATCGCTGAACCGACCCAGAACTCAAATTCTGAACTGAACTGTCTTTTGTCGCAAGGTAAACTAAATTCTCACCAGGTTTTAATCCTGCGATTTGAGCCGGTGACGCAGGAAGTACTTCGGTGACTAATAGTTTTGAAGTTGCTGAATCTGGACCGAAAGTCGAAAAGCCCTCCGGTAGAGGAAGGCCGGCCATAAACCCAAAAGACATCGCAAGCCATGCAAGAATTAAATTAAAAAAAACTCCAGCCACAACGACAGCAGCTTGAATATATCTCGGTTTACGATATAAACTTCTATCGGCATCCTTATGATTTTTATCCAATACTTCAATAATTGGATCTTCACCAAAGATTTTCACAAAACCACCAAGAGGCAGTAAATTAATACTGTAAACTGTCTCCCCATTTTTTAAAGAAAGTATCCGAGGTGGAAAACCAAACCCAAATTCATCTACCCTTATCCCAAAAAACTTCGCGACTAAAAAATGCCCAAACTCGTGAGACAAAATCAAAACAGCTAGAATTATTAAGAAGATTACTATAGTCATAAAATCTAACTCATTATCTCATTCTCCTTTTTTTTGGCCAAATCCTCTAGTTTTTGATTTGCCTCAACCACCATCCCCTGAACATCCTCTTTTAATTTAAATCTCTCATCTTCAGTGATCTCTTTAGCCTTCTCTTTCGCCATAATATTCGCCATCTCTTTATCACGATCATGACGAATCTTGACTCTTGCCTCTTCGAGTTTCCCACTCACAACCTTCAGTAATGATTTCCTTCGGTCTTCTGTAAGATCCGGGAATGAAACTCTAATACCAGAACTGTCCGGCGCTACCGAGACGCCAAGATTTGCAGCCATGATCGCTTTTTCAATTCCTTTAACCAAAGTATTATCCCAAGGCGCAACTCTCAAGGTCTTGGCATCCTCAATTGATATTGCAGCGACATGCGCTATCGGCATCCACGAGCCATATGATTCGACCGTAATACTATCAAGTATTGATGGACTAACCCTTCCTGTTCTTAAAACACTGAACTCTGACGCCAACCAATCCTCGCTGACCTTTAAATCTTTTTTAAATTGAAAAAAATTATAATTCATTTCTAAATATTATCACTTATGTACTCCCTGGGCAAATAAAGGCCACATATTCAAAGATCATCTTCACCGCCGGAGACGAGTCGTCTAAATACTTTTTAACCCCCAAAAGCTCAACTAAAAAATTTCCAACACCGACTCCCTGAGATTCATCCAGATTACTCAATTTGGAAGCAAAAATCTTCTCTAACTGACCAAAGATATCTTTTACCAAATGTTTAACGTGGATCGTTTCATCGTCGCCGTCATTTGCTTTCAAAAAATTTTCAATCATTATCAACCTATCTGGCAAACTTACAGAAATAAACTTTTGACAAAAAAGAACAGCGTCGTCAAAGTCTGATTTACTCCCAGAGATTATTGAAAGTCTCGACAGTAATGTTG
The DNA here is from genome assembly GCA_016201465.1 of Candidatus Vogelbacteria bacterium. Classification (GTDB taxonomy): domain Bacteria; phylum Patescibacteriota; class Minisyncoccia; order Phycocordibacterales; family UBA12445; genus JACQCV01. Next base: position 27,463 of record JACQCV010000033.1, read on the forward strand.
GCAAAAAAATACTCGACGAAGGCACGACCACAAAGACATGATTGCCGACAAGTGGTTCTTCCAATACTTTTAGTAATTTGTTTTGAGCTTCAGGAGTGAATGATTGACCCACTAAAATAAAGAAACGCTTACCGCCACCAAACGACATCGTTGATTGTTTGGAAATGAATAGCTCACTATCAGCAACAGTAAAATTTGATCTAACACACTCAAAATAATCTGTATAACTAACAGCTGGCACTCCAACCAGCTTCTCTATATTCTCCCGTAAGAATCTTAAATTAGTATCTAAATCGCCCTCGTACAAATATGCATGATGCGAGAAATTCATTTATTATCTCTTCGAAATAATAGATTTTTTATATACATCTAAATGTTCAAGCGCCACACCGGTTCCCTTCACCACACAAAAAAGGGCATCATCCGCGAGTGTAGCCCTAACTCCAGTCTTTCTGTAAACTAGTTCTGGCACTCCACGCCACATAGAAGATCCACCAGTCATTGTTATCCCTTTATCAATAATATCTGCCGACAGTTCCGGTGGCGTATTTTGTAAGACTTCTTTTATGGCCTTTACAATCAGCCGCAGTTCGTTACCAATCGCCTTAACTATCTCATTGCTATTTATATTGGCAGTTCGAGGTAATCCACTCATAAAGTCTCTACCCTTAATAATCAAATTTAACTCTTCCTCCATTGGAACAGCCGTGCCAATCTTTATTTTTATCTCCTCAGCCATTTGATCTCCTATTGCCAAGTTAAAGGTCTTCTTAATATAATCAGCGATTGCTTGATCAATCTTATTGCCAGCACATTTCACCGAAGTAGAAGCCACAATCCCACCAAGTGAAATAACCGCGACATCTGTTGTACCTCCTCCAATATCAACAACCATGTATCCTCTCGCCTCGTGAATTGGGATACCAGCGCCTATCGCAGCCAAGATTGGCTCCTTCACTACAAAAGCGCTCTTTGCACCAGCTTTAATTGCCGACTCAATAACAGCCCTCCTTTCTGTCGACGTAACTCCGGCCGGCACCGACACCATAACCTCAGGCTTAAAAATATCCCATTTCTTAAGAGCCTTATTTATGTAGTAACGAAGCATCGCCTCCGTTACTCTATAATCGGAAATTACTCCGTCTCTCATGGGTCTATAAGCAACAATACTGTCCGGTGTTTTGCCTATCATATCCTTAGCGTCATTACCGACAGCCAAAATTCGATTATCCATTTCAGAAACTGCCACCACTGAAGGTTCATTCAAGACAATGCCACGACCAGGTACAAAAACCAGCGTATTAGCAGTCCCCAAATCTATACCAAGTTTTGTGGTGAAAAAACTCATTTATATTTTCTGTCTAACTATATCTACACCCACACACCTAAGTCTTTCTTCAATATTTGCATATCCGCGATCTATATAATGGACATTATGTATTATTGACTGGCCGTTAGCAATAATGGCTGCGATGATGAACGCTAAACCCGCACGAATATCTGGACTCTCAACCTCCCGCCCCCTAAGCAGTGACGGACCCTTTATGGTCGCTCGATGCGGATCCCACAGTCTAATATCCGCGCCCATTCTGATCAGTTCATTTACGAAATTTAATCGACCTTCAAAGATAGTTTCAAATACCAACGCCTCACCCAAAGCTTGGGATAAAAATACCACCATCGGAGCCTGCAGATCTGTGGGAAAACCAGGATATTCGTGAGTCTTTATATCAGCAGTTTTGTAGTTCTCAAAATTATTAGCTGAAACAATTATTTTATTATTACCGACATCCATCTTAACGCCACAATGGTTAAGAGTTTCTATAAGCGCCTCGAAATCCTCGGGATTACAATTTTTTATCTCCAAATTATCTCCCGCCACAGCTCCAAGAATTAGGAAACTCCCAGCCTCAATCCTGTCTGATGGAGTCATATAGAATTTACCCCTCGCAACAAGAGGACCTGTGCCGGCAATCTCAATCGTAGACGTCCCAGCACCCTTGATCTTAGCTCCACATGAATTCAAAAAATCGGCAAAACTTTTCGTTTCCGGCTCAAGCGGCGCATTTTTGATAACAGTCTTTCCCTTTGCTAAAACAGCTGCCATCATCAAGGTCTGTGCACCGGTAACACTGGGAATTCGCAAAAACAATTTATTACCTCTCAACTTACCTTTTTGTGCGACTACCGAATAGCCTTCGGCACTCTCATCAACTTTGGCTCCAAGCTTTTCAAAACCCCTGAGAAATACATCGATGGGCCTGGAACCGATCACGCAGCCTCCAGGATGTGGGAATGAGACCTTACCAAAACGCGCAAGTATTGGGCCAGTTAACACAATCGATGCCCGAAATTTTTTGGAAATTTCCTTCGGTAGCTCTGTCGATATTTTCTTCGGCACCTTGACAGCATAAACACCCTTAGACTTTCGGTTAACCTCTACACCCATAGTCTGAAATATTGTGACCATATTCTTAACATCTTCAATCTCAGGAACATTCTTTAAAACAACCGCATCTTTAAAAAGCAGGCAAAAGGCAAACGCCTGAAGTGCTGCATTCTTGGCACCATTAATAGAAATTGATCCACTCAACTTCTTCTCCCCCGATAAACCATTAATCACAAAAACTTCCTTTTCCATAAGCTCATTCTATCTCTTATTTTACTGTTTGCAAATTTGACAAAAATTACCCACTCAACTCTGATCGGTACAAGAAAAATCCCCGCACCAATTTACTTGGCACAAGGAATATTATTTACTTTTACGAATAGTTTGGCGCTTCCTCTTCATTCATATCGAAAATGTTTTTCACTATTCTGTATCGGTTTCCAAAGCAAACAGGATTGCGTCCGTAATAAAGAGATATGTCAGACCGCCGTGGGCATCAGGCACGACGCGAACAATTGAATGATCGGCACTAATCGTCTCTGTCGCATCGATATGTTCCTGGTAAGGGATACCTCGAATATAAGACCTGCCTCTCTTACCACTAATTGTCAAACAATCATTTTCGACAAAAATACTCACCTCAAACGACGAACAGTAATTATCAAACTCAGCCTTAGTAACACACGCTACCTCATCGAGTGTCGGCCAGTAGAATTTGTCGAAAGACACTTTCTTCTCTGGTGCGAACAAATCACCAGCCACTCGAACGATCCGCTCAATAGTGTAATTCACAGTAAACCTCCTTCAGCCACCCTAACAAATAACAAAATTATAAATACTACTATACAGTCTTTAGAAAAAATAAGAAGCCCCGCACCGTTGCCGGTTTGGGGCGCGAAAGTCTTTCGACTTGATGCCTATTATAAGTGGTGAAACTACTCAGACTCCTTCTCAACCTTCCCGCCCTTGCGAAGAGCACTCCAATAGCCGCGTCGATAGCCTTCGTCCAGCATCCGTCGAACATCAACCTCCTTAGTTTCCAGAGGAAAGTCCATACGCTGATCACCCTGGTTAATCGTCCGATAGTGCCATCGCCGCATCATCATTGCCATTTCATCACTCCTTCGATTCGAACTGCACCCAACTCGTCCGGATCATTGTTGTATCCCCACTTCGCCCTGCCCAAATCAACAAGCTTCTCGACGTGCTTCTTGACCGTCTGCTGACTTACGCCAGTTTCCTCGGCAACCTCCTTGATAGTAAGGCCGCCGTGGAATCTCAATCGTTCAATGAGCATTCCTTCCCAGCCCAACTTCTTGAGCTCAACTACCCAGTGCAGCATCTGTATATCCTCCTGATCTACTCCGGAGAGAAGTCGATCGTGACCGAGCCGAATCGGCCAGGACGCGTAGCATAACCAGTTGCCCTCTTGGCACACGCCTTCTCGGCATACAGCCCAATAAGCAGCAGGTTCTCACGCGAGATTGTGTCCAGACAAGTCACTCGAACGAACTGTCCGGTATCCGAGAGACCAACCTTCCCGCCAAGCCGCTCAATTTGCTCGAGAGGCTCGATGTAGAGATCAGTTCCAAAGCGTTCCATCACAGCCGCCATTCCCAGTTCCATGATCGTTCTCCTTTTTTCCATCGAAGTTTCCCTGAACTAACCCTTGACCACACAGCTCCTATACCAACCACCACGCCTGAGAGTACTAGCCTTCCATTTCGCACGACCACTCTCCCGCTTGTCGATAGCTTGTCGTACTCGATCCAGAGACCAGCACAACGGAAGACCAATCGATGTTCTACCATATTGGTAGGTGGAGTAAGACCACTCTCGAAGATAATTCCCTGCCATTTTCGGTCTCCTTTTGATTGTTGAATTTTTTCAGTTACCCTTCATCCAAAGGCTCCAGTTAATTAGAGGCCGCTCCGAACTCATGCGAACCTCCACATACTTCCGAAGCATGTCGAATTCTTCAGCCTGTAGCTCTAACCAACAGGTTATCGGGAAGGCGTCGCCATTGGTAAGAATCCGATGGACAATCCCCGTAACTTCCGCCGAGATGAACTCGGAATGATCTGGCAGCCTAATCAGATCAACGAAGTCGCCTTTCGAAATCGTCCGCGAATAGTCATCAATCACCAGACCGATTAGTCTCCGATCTTCATTGTTGGCTGACCGAATATTGAACTTAGTCGTCCTGATCATGTAAAATCTCCTTTCTCAGAAAACTACCGTTTCTCTGTGCTTACGTTTCAATGAACAGTTCTTCAAGCTACACAGCTTGAGTTTCGCAAAGAGTGTATCATATTACAAGTCTTTTGTCAAGCATATTTCCCCATCAAAATTTGCTATAATTTATTAATGATTGAACAAAAGAATGGGAAAACAGAAAAACAAGAAAATTTATCAGTACTAGAGTCTAAAGAAATTACGGTAGAAAAAAGTGGCGACAAAAATATTGCAATACTACAGAACAAACTTGAAAATGGCACACTAGATTTGTTCGACAAAAATTCTGTTACTCTCCTCGCCAGAGTTATGAACAACCCGCAAAAAGCTGGATTACTCGAAAGAATCGCAAGGGGTACTGCAACACATGTGGTGGAAAAAATAACCCCAATAGTTAGTGGCATCGCTGGAGTAGAAATGGGAATCAAAATCGGCCATGATCTGATAAAAAGTGCAGCGATGAAATATATGTCAGGATTCTTGCCAAGTGCTATTGCGAATAAGGAAGCCCATGAATTCATAAAGGTAGTTACCACAGATCAAACCGCAACTGGAATCAGTGCAGCCTGGGAAGGATTCAAAGAATATGTTGTTAAACCAGCCGCCCAATTATCTCAAGAGGGGCTATCGAAGACAGCTGAAACCGCCGGACGTGGGACAGACGTGATTATCAGTAAATCAGCAGAAGGTATAGGTCAGGTGGCGCAAATTCCGACTGGCGCAATCGGATGGTTAGTTGGGAGCGCCCTTGTTGGAGGAACAATAGGGGTCTATAAAGAGATGCGAGAGGCAAGTAGCTTTGCCCCTCTTGCAAAGATGATTGAGGAGTCAAAAATAAATCCTGACGCACGACTATCCCTCATTGTCATGGAAAAGAAAATCGTCGAAGATAGAAATATGATGGGTTTTAAATTAAGCCGCGATGAATGGCTTACCTTTATCAGTTCCGTACGTGATGCCAAAATATCTATCCTTAAAGAAAAAACGGCTTTATCAAAAATCGTAGCTGATCCTACCAATTTATATTATAAACAATGGGTAGAAAACCACAGGTCATTAGTAGACTCCATTTGCGACGGTCAAAAAAGAATTGCTGAAACAGACCGACAGATGTCAACACAAATATTGGCTCAATTTAATAAGAACAAAACTAATATGGTGAATGAATTCAACACAAGCCTTGAAATAGATCTTTCTCCAGTTCAAAAGCAACTAGCAGGATATCATTCGCTTTCAGATAAGACACTCCGTTATGGCAAAGCCTTTATGGACGGAGCGCTTAACGCCACAGGATTACCGATGTTATGGCGGATAACTAAATTTGTAACCAAAGGAACGATAAAAACCGTGGCGGCTGTAGCTTCCGGAGGAACTTCTCTTATTAGTTAATAAAAATTATGAATAACGAAAATTTTATTTCAGAATTTTGCGAAGAGATCTTATCAGAAATTGGTGTCACTGCTACTGACGAAGATATTTTTAATAAGATAAAGACTACCCTCGAAGATAGAGTAAACTCTCGTCTCTTTTTGGAAATTATTAATCTACTTACACCGGAACAAGCGGCCAAGTTAACCGAGGAACTAAATATCAAAAATCCTGAGCCAGCAAAACTATTTGAGCGACTTGCGGTTGAAATTCCAAATTTCCAAGGGCTTGTAGCTCAAATATTAACCCATCTGCATAATGAACTAATTTCTGATCTTACCGCCATAAAAGCCTAGGGAATTAGTTATAGAACTAAATTTTAAATTCGATAACATCCCCATCTTGGACAACGTATTCCTTGCCTTCCGTTCGCACCAAACCCTTCTCGCGTGCTACGCCATATGAACCGGCATTTAGGAGATCCTGCCAATTTATAACCTCGGCGCGAATAAATTTATCTTTGAAGTCTGTATGAATTGCTGTACCGGCAATCGGCGCAGTTGAATCTCTCTTGATAGTCCAAGCCCTTGTCTCGTCCTCCCCTGTCGTCAGGTAAGTTACCAGGCCAAGAGTTTTATAACTCTCTTTAATTAATTCGTTTACTCCACTTTCATTCACACCCAACCCAGATCTATATTCTTCCTTTTCCTGATCATTCAACTCTGATAGGTCACGCTCAAGTCCAGCATCAACAAAAACAAACTGTGCACCTAATTTTTTTATATACTCAATCACATCTTTGGTGTCCACATTTTTACTTCCGCTTTTTTGATTCAAAACATAAATAATCGGCTTCACGGTGAGGAGCTGCATATTTTTCAAAATGATTTTTTCATCCACATTAGCGCCCTTCACCACACCAGCTAACTTCTCACTCTCAAGGACACCACGCACCTTCTCAAGTAACTCTTTTTCGAGCGCGGCCTCCTTACTCCCTTTCTTCACATCTTTTTCAATCGTTCCAAGTCTTTTTAAAACCGTCTCGAGGTCAGCCAAAATTAATTCCAGATTTATAACTTCGATATCTCGAACGGGATTTGGTCCGCCATCAACGTGCAAAATATTTGAATCCTCAAACACTCGAACAACCTCGGCGATTGCGTCCACTTCTCGAATGTGGGCTAAGAATTTGTTACCCAAACCCTCTCCTTTCGAGGCGCCCTTCACTAATCCTGCAATATCAACAAACTCAATTGCCGCCGGAATTGTTTTGGCTGACCTCGAGAATTCTGAAAGCCTCCAGATCCTCTCATCCGGCACAGCAACAACCCCGACCGAAGGATCAATAGTACAGAAAGGATAGTTCTCGGCCGGAACGCATTTGTTGGTCAGAGCGTTAAACAACGTTGACTTCCCCACATTTGGCAACCCCACAATTCCCATTGATAACATTTGTATTTTTAAATTATTTTACCCTTGGTAAACATTCCTTTGGCTAAAAACTTCTTCAGATCATTAAACAAATCGTATATCTTCTGAATATTCTCTTTTATTAAAATAGATCTAAGTTTACTCTTAATTTCGGGGTCAATTTTATCCAAAATAGACATCGGTTTACCGTCCCAAAGAATGACGGCTTCTTCAAGAGTTCTCTCCCCTATATGCGTAATGCCGGAATTCTGTAGAGAATACAGCAAATTCTCTCTATCCGTATCTGACCGTGTTGTTATAAAACTCACATCACTAACGGCTATGCCCTGCCGGAAAACTAACTCATTATGACATATGTGACCAATCCGCCTCTGAGTTTTTAACAGTTCCTCGGCTGTAATTCTTTCTTTGAAAACTTCAGGCCGCGTCTGGCCGAAGCGATCTTCTGGGTAACAATAATAGTCTGTTCTATTTAAAATTGTAGGAGCAAAAATTAAACCAAAATCACCTAACGATAAATTGGCGCTATTAAACCTATCCAGTAAATTAGACCACATACGAATAAAAACGCCGTCAGCCCCTCCTGTAACAATGTCCGACTCCGAAGATGTCCCGGAAATATACATCCCCAACCTATACCTTTCGTGGGTTGATATTAATGCCCCAGTTTTGATCATTTTCTGAACAGAAGCCAAACCGCCCCGCACGTTATGAAAGAGGAAAAAGGGCGACTGCTCCATCATTTTCTCTGCTCTACCATCTTCAACAAACGTTGTGTAACCAGGAGCAACCTCAACACTCCTTAATCTCGACAAAATTTCCCCTTCCTCTTGAGTTGAAAATATACGATTTTTTGGCAAAACATGACTCCACTTATACCTATTTAGTTTATAGATCCTCTCAGCTTCCGCATCGGGTGCAACCAGAGCATCTTTAACACCAACAATACTCTCGAGAACATTTTCGAGTTGATGAATAATCTCTTCACCAATAAGATCAGCAGAATCAACTTGTCCTTTGTCCAACTCTATTTTAACCAACCCATACGAACTTCTTCTGTTGTTATATTCCTCATCCTTCGCCACGGAAAGCTTCAATTTCCCAAATATTAATTCTAGCGAAGAAGCAAAATAAATCTGTTCACCTTCATGTCCATAAGTTATTTTATCAGAAATAATACTTGGGTTATTTTTAAGTGTCTTAATCAATTCGAGCCACTTTGGTTTGGTTAATTTAAACGTAAAGACAATCTTGTCCTTCTCACTGATCACATCTATGTGTTGGTTCTTAATCGAGTCACCGTCAGCTGGTACAGATATTCTAGAAAAAACCTCCTGGTTCTTAACACCTTCAATAGCCACAACCTCTATTAAGGTCTCATTGAAACGATTTCGGCCAGCTTCTCTCCTACCTGATGAATTAGATTCTGGCGAGGCAACAACAGACCGCCAAGGAGAATGAATTTGCTTGGGGCCACTTGCCTTTTTTGCTTCCATTAGAGCCGCTTTTTTCTTTGAGGCATTAGTTGTTGAATTCACTAACTCAGAAAGCTGATTCTCTGCTATTGTCTTTTTTATACCCTCCACGGCCGCAGCTAAATCATCTGGTGTGTGTAGTTTATCACCACTTGGAACTTTGACATTCTCATTAAATAATTTAGGCTTCTCCACAAAATTTCATCTAGACCGAATCTCCTACCACGCACTCTCCTTGGTCGCCACAATCTGTCTCTTCAGATCTTGTAGATCAAGATAAGGAGTAGGGGCGATGAGATGCTGTTTAACATACTTCTCATAGAGATCGATGGTAAGTGGTATGAAAGAGTAGATGACGTC
>JACQCV010000036.1 GCA_016201465.1 Candidatus Vogelbacteria bacterium
AAATATGCTCCACTCACTGGGGGCTTTTTTGTGCCCTCTCGATTCTAAATAATTAGCGTCGGTAACACTCTCATTCGAGTGTTACCCCACCTGGTGAAGAACTAGGGCTTAATATCCTCAAATAACTTCGACAAATATGCTGTCGTCAAAGCGATGGCTTTTTTATTGGCAAATAAATTAACTATAGATTATAATGGAATAAATATGGCTGGAAATTTTTCAAGAGTCAAAATTAATTTTTACGGAGGCGCAGGTAGTGTTACCGGGGCTAATTTTTTGTTGGAAGAAGATAACGGTATTAAGATACTGTTCGACTGTGGGTTGGTGCAGGGTGCTAAAGACGATCCAATTAATACAGGGGCATTTCCTTATGATCCGTCTAAGATTGACTATCTAATTGTTAGTCACGCGCACATAGATCACATCGGGCGAATTCCTAAATTAGTAAAAGATGGTTTTAGAGGGCGTATTCTTTCGACTCCACCGACGCGCGAGATTAGTGAGATAATGCTTATAGATAGTTTAGGAATCTTGGGCAAGGAGGCTAAATATGAAAAGAGGGATCCAATATACAACGAGGATGATGTTAACCGTGCCATGACTTTTTGGGATGAGGGCATTCCGTATCATAAAGAGTTCAAAATCGGTAATTTCAGAGTAACCTTTAAGGACTCTGGACATATATTAGGCTCAACCATTACAGAACTTATTTATAACGGCAAAAAGATAGTTTACACCGGTGATCTAGGTAACAGCCCGTCTGTATTACTTAGAGATACTGAGGCGATTACAGATGCAGATTATTTGATAATGGAAAGTGTATATGGTGATCGCAATCATGAATCACACAACGTAAGTCGTGATATGCTTGAGGATGCAATTGAGAATACGGTTAGAGCAAATGGGGTTTTAATGATACCAGCTTTTTCAATCGAAAAAACCCAGGAAATTTTATTTGAAATAAATAAAATGATGGAGGAGAGTAGGATACCCCTTGTTAAGGTTTTTTTGGACTCGCCGCTCGCAATAAAAGTCACTGATATTTACAAAAAATACAAAAGTTATTTTAATGACTCTGCCATGAGAGAGTACGCTTTTCATCCTGAAGAGGGGATATTTGCTTTTCCTCAACTTTTACGAACTCTCAAGACAGAAGAGTCGGTGGCAATTAAGAATTATTCAAATCCAAAAATTATTATTGCCGGTTCAGGTATGTCAAACGGTGGTAGGATTTTGCATCATGAGAAAAATTATTTGCCTGATAAGCGGAGTACATTACTTGTCACTGGTTATCAATCCGTTGGGACACTAGGTAGACTGATGCAAGAGGGGGCGAAAAAAGTTCGTATAATGGGAGAGGAAGTACAAGTTAAGGCCAGCATCGTTTCTATTACGGGTTATTCTGGACACAAAGGATCAGATGGTCTTTTGGACTTTGTTACTCATACCGCAGATACCGTTAAAAAAGTTTTTGTGGTTCTTGGAGAGCCGAAATCATCTTTGTTTTTGGTTCAGAAAATTAGAGATAATCTTGCGATAGATGCCTCTGCCCCGGCATATGGGGAGAGTTGTTATTTGGATTGATTAATATAATTTTGAAAGAAATGTCAGATGGATTATTAAGAACTTGTGAACTAGGAAATTGCGAAAAGCATGCACATAGAATCATTAAGATCGCTGTATCTGGGTCTGCGGCGACGACTCACTTAACAGGTGATGATATGAAAATGTGTGAGGAGATTGGTAGGGAGGTCGCACGTCAAGGCGCTACTATTATTACTGGTGCGACGACTGGAGTGCCTATTTGGGCTGCAAAGGGAGCGAAGCTTGAGGGCGGAACATCTGTTGGTTTGTCCCCGGCTAGTGGCGAGCGAGAGCACGTGGAGTTATATAAGTTGCCGCTCGAGTATATGGACTTTATAATGTACACGGGATTTGGCTATGTGGGGCGAGACATTTTAATGACCAGAACTGCTGACGCCGTTATAATCGGACCAGGTCGTATTGGAACTATACATGAATTTACTGTGGCATTTGAAGATAAGAAGCCGATCGGTATTTTGCAAGGTCCATGGGATACTGACAAGATTCTTGCTGAGATCATTGAGAAAAGTCATAGAAAAGATGAACACAAGATGATTGTTTTTGACCCTAGTCCGAAAGTGTTGGTAGAAAAAGTTATAAAATTTGTCCAACAAATGAAGATAGATGAGCTTGGGCATCCACAAATCAGGGCGTTCGACCCAAACGCACTGGGAGAGCATAATGGCCTATAGTGTTTGCTTTTTTTGCTCCCATATGTATAATAAGTCAAAGTTTTGAAAGACTACACAAGGGTAAATAATCAAATAAGGGCCTTAGAGGTTAGGGTCATTGACGAAGGCGGCCAGAATCTTGGTGTGATGCAGACCGTAGATGCTGTTTCTCTTGCACACCAAAAAGGTTCAGATTTAATTGAGATTTCACCGAACGCCGTGCCGCCTATTGCAAAAATAATGGATTACGGTAAATTTCAGTATCTAGAAAACAAGAAAGCCAAAAGCGCAAAGTCCAAGACCAAACCTGTAGAAACAAAATCAATTCAGGTTAAGATAGGAACTGGTGACCATGATCTCGAGCTTAAGTCACAGATGGCGTCAAAGTTCTTGAAAGCAGGACATAGAGTTAAGATAAATCTTTTTTTGAGGGGTAGGGCGAAGTATCTTGCGCCAGATTTCTTGAAAGAGAGGATGCAAAGAATTTTAAAGTTTATTACGGAAGAGTATAAGATGGTCGAAAGTCCAAGGCCGGGTCCTAGTGGATTAAGTTTAGTAATTGAGAAAGTTAGAAAATGAAAACAAATAAATCATATTTAAAAAGAATAAAGGTTACAAAGACCGGTAAGGTTCTTTCAAGGAAACCAGGAAAGGATCATTTTAACGCTAAGGCTAGCGGTGTTAAGCAGCTGGCAGGTAAGAAAATGATGAATTTTACAGTTAAACATAAGTTACTAAAGAGTTATTTACAAAACAGTTAGGATTATCAGACTGAAATAATTTTATGACTAGAGTCAAGAAAGGTGTAAATGCCTTAAAAAGGAGACGAAATATTCTAAAGCAGGTTAAGGGTTACAGATTTGGTAGGAGTACAAAAGAGCGGGCGGCTAAGGATGCGATACTGCATGCTGGTCGTAGTGCCTTCGGCGATAGAAGAAAAAAGAAGCGAAATTTTCGAAAACTCTTCACAGTTAGGATTAACGCTGAGGCCAGGATTAATGGAATTAGTTATAGTAAGTTGATCGGCGCTCTTAAGAAGAGTAAGATCGATCTGAATAGAAAGGTTCTCTCAGAAATTGCAGAGATGAATCCAGAGAGTTTCAAGAGAATTCTTACCAAGACAGCGAAATGATTAAAAAAACTGCTCACGATGAGCAGTTTTTTCTGTTTTGTGGCAATTGCTTAAATTATTTTTTTGCTCATTAACATGAGGAGGATTTGTGACGAAGCCAAGTACGAGTTTACGTCAAGTTTACCTAAATATGTTAATATTTCTAGATGAATAAAATTAAAAATCCAGTTGGCGCACATTTCTCTGTGAGTGGCGGATTCCTTTGCGCGTTTGAAGAGGCTGTTTCAATTCGCGCGGAAGCCATGCAAATATTTGCCAAGAGTCCGATGCAGGCCAAACTTAAATCTGTGACAAAGGAGGAAGTGGAAGCTATAAAAAATTTTAAAGATAGAAGTAAAATTAAATCTCTTGTTATTCATGCGTCGTATCTTTTAAATTTTGCAAAACCAGTATCTTCAGATGGCTATCAGATAAAATCTCTAGCCGAAGATGTTATCAACGCTGAAGTTTTGGGTGGAGATGGGGCCGTTATTCACCTCGGTAAAAGTTTAGGAATGGATAAGGGTGAGGCCATAAAAAACTATGTGGAGAATATAAAAAGAGTTATTAAAGAAACTGATGGCTCCAAAGCTAGTATTATTTTGGAGAATACAGCTGGGCAGGGGAGCGAGATCGGATATCTTTTTGAAGAGTTTGGAGAAATTTATAAATCAATCGGAAATAAAAAGAGGGTGAAAGTTTGTTTAGATACTGCACACGCCTTTGGTGCTGGTTATGATTGGCGGGATTCTAAAAAATGCAAAGAGGCCTTGTTGTTGCTTGATAAAAATATTGGAATTAAAAATATTGCATGCGTTCATTTTAATGACTCCAAGAAGCCACTTGGCTCGCGAGTCGACAGGCACGAAGATCTTGGTCATGGCACTATAGGTGTTTCGGGTCTCAAGAATTTTGTCTCTGAGCTTAGAAAATTTGGTGGGGAGTCCATACCCCTAATTCTTGAAACACCGCAAGGATTTGAGCCCTATAAAGAACAGATTAGACTTTTGCACACATTCTTCTTTGGATAAATATTGTTTATTGTTTATAATGTTGGTGTGACTAGATCACATTTTATAGCTTACGCTTTTATATTCATTATTTCTATTGGGAGCTTTTTTGGTTTTGAGATTGCATCAGCTAATGATTCATTCACCGTCCTCAGTACACTATTCTATGCTCAAGAGGATATTGAGGATAATGGTATCACCATTGACTATTCTGGAATAAGAATAACATCCTTCGAAGGTGTATCTCCCTATTTTCCCGACACAGTTAAAATCTACCGAAAAGGAACTCCAACACAGTATAGGGGGTCTTATATCTCAAAATCGGATCTTACGACAACCTCTGCTTGTACTGCGGCTACCCCACGAGATGTTGCTTGTTATCTTGGCACTTTTCCCGTTAATGTTGAGGGCAGTTACTCAACCTATTATGATACTGCTTTATTCCTCGATGCTGATTATTTTTATGATTACAAGTTTGTACCTTACTCTGGCACGATTCAAGGTAATATACCTCCTTG